>JBQCEJ010000183.1:0-14833 GCA_051960355.1 Verrucomicrobiota bacterium
GCAGGGCGAAGCCGCGCCGCGTGATTCGGATGGGAAAGTTGTGGGAGCGGATACTTATTTGCTGGGGAACTTTGAATTCGAACAGGGACTCACACCGCAATGGGCGTTGGTGATGTTTGTGGATGCCGTCGGGTTTGCGCAACACATCACCGATTATCCTATGGATGAGGCGCTGTTTTCAGTTGGCGGCGGAATCCAGTGGAAAACCGTGATCGGTCCCGTGCGGCTGGAGTATGGTTACAATCTGAACCCGCGGCCCGACGACCCGGTCGGAACGCTCCATTTTTCACTCGGCTTTCCGTTCTGAAAGATTCTGTTTTGGTGAGAACGACTCCAGGCCGATCTGACAACTGGAAATGCCAGGAGAGATTACCGAGGAGGAAATTGAAACTGGAGCCAGTTGTCGGAGTCGAACCGACGACCGACGGTTTACAAAACCGTTGCTCTACCACTGAGCTAAACTGGCCTGACGTTTGAGCAACCGATTTTTGCTTTTAAGCCTTGTAGTCAAAGCGCAAACAATTGGCGGCGCATTTGTATAGCCGCATTTCTCCTAGCGGTCAAGCGAGCTGACTGAAGCAGCCTGAAGCAGGGCGCGTCCTGACACTGCCCCCGGAGCGCGACCTTCAGGTCGATTCAATGTGCATTCTGATTGTGTGAGATCATTGTCCTGCGGATTTGCGCACGTTGAAGCGGCGTAAACGCCGCGCTCCTCCTGCAATGTGAATAGGCATGTCAGGATGCACCCGCTGAAGCAGCGATCCGGCTAAAACCAGTTCCGTCGAACTCCGTCAGACCAAACCGCCCACGCCTTCATCTCCTGCATTCTGCGCCAGCTAACGTGATTATCCATGAACAAGACATTCCCTCCGGCCGGCATTTTTCCAGCCATGTGGCTGCTGTTGTATCCTCTGGGTAATTCGGTTGGATTGGCCGTCGTGACCCCGGTGAACTTGTCGTTCATGTTCCCGGCCCCCTCCGAAATGACCGCGTCCGAAACCATCTCCGTTTCTGAAACCGGCAGACCGCCGGCAAAGGGCGTTCCCATTTTCACCAGATAGCCCCGCTGTAGCTGCCCGCCCAGCCCACCGGGAGGGACAATGATCTTGGTGCTGTAATTCTGGGTTCCATCCCGGCTGATAATGAACTGATAACTGACCACCCGAAAGTAACCCGTGCCCCCCTTGTAATCCCACCAATAATCGTCGTCCTGAACAGCGGTGAATCCGCCGGGGCAATAAAAGCTTTTCCGTTTCGCCCCGGAGGACAACAATCCATCCGCCATGTGATATGGCAGATCCCAAACGGCATTGCCGTTCTTGGGATCGGTTGGCCCTTTCCGCGGCAGCAAATTCTGATTGTCATCGGCATACATCTGCAGCGACAGGCCGATTTGCTTGGTATTGTTGATGCAACTGGTGCGTTTTGCCTTCTCCTTCGCAGTGGCGAGGGCGGGCAACAGCATGGCTGCCAGGATGGCGATAATGGCAATGACCACCAACAACTCAATGAGTGTGAAGCCCGTTACCCGTCTTGTGTTGTAGGAGGTCTGCATAGGTTTGTTCTGAGTTTGCACTTTCAACGCGCTGCCCACCCCGCGAACCGGACGACCAGGGAAGTAGTATGAGCACGGTAAGAATATAAATCGAACCACCTGGTTGAGGCATGTCACGGGAATACGGGACAGGCCCGTGACAATCCGGTTTTTGAAATGGCAGTTGCCGCGCGAACCATCTTCCGACCGGGCAGACGCTCGTCTCGTGCGAAGCTTAACCCGCTTCGGCTCCGCAGAAACGCGAGAGGATAGCCAACCACCTCAGCGAGCGCATTCCGGCTCGCCAACGTCAGGTGAGGAGCAGCAGGCAGGCAAAGGAGGGAAATTTAATTCACACCCGCATACGCTATGGATTGGCAGCATCGTTCAAGGTTCGATAGAGCCACTGCGCCGCCGCACCGCGCGTGAGCGTCGCATCAGCTTCGGGCGGGGCGGAAATTGACTTGCCGGTCATTCCCAATATCAGCCTGGCAGCTTCCGCGCCGCTCAACATGGCATCGGGATGGACGAGGGCGATGGGCGCTTCGGTTCTGGGTTCGGCTTTGGCCTTCCCCGTTGCTTTTGGCTTGCCGTTCTTTTCGTAGTCGAGGAAGGGCGTGCGCGACTGGGTGGAACGATCGTAGATCGTCTCGATGTATTTGAAAGCGGGATGGCCGCGCGGTGCGTCCGCAAAATGTGCGGCGGTGATACTGAGGGGGATTTGAAGGGCTTTCACCAGCATCCGCGCGAACTCGCCGCGGGTGATGGAATCGTTGGGGCGAAATTCATAAGCGGCGGGATAACTGCGGAGTTTTTGGGAATCCGGATCACTCCAGCAAAAGTCCTCAATGCCGAGGTCTCCCGCCGCGCCGAGAAGACTGAGTTTTTGCACGGACTCGAACGCAGGCGCGTCGGCGGGTAAATCGCTGTAGAAAAACAACGCGCAATGCTGCCGCAGAAGCTCGTTCTGAATGCCGTCCACAGACACGTCCGCCAGTTCTACGCTATTATCCATTGCCAGCGCGGCGGCGACGCCTGCAGCCTGGCCGAGTTCCGACCAAACCGGCTCCATGCGGATGCTGCACATGGCGATGTGCGTGCTGGAAACACCGACGGGAAAGAGGATGCCTTTGCGCTCGCGCGGCAGCATCGAGCCATAGGGAATCTGAGAGGGCCCGGTGATGTCGAAGGTGTGCAGGGTGCCCTCGGCAGCACCCTTGCCGGAGCGCGGTTCGGGGCGTTTGGCCGGATTCTGCACATGATGCGAATCCACGTTATAGACTCCGATGGCGATGGCATCGGCGTGGAGCGGACCGCGCAGGCCGTTGCCGCGAAGATCCTTGTGCAGGTCGCTTTCCGTGACGGTGTATCGTCCCTCGATGCGGCGGCCTTGCCGGACGTAGAGGCGATAAGGGATGTTTCCGTTGTCGGTGAACTCATCGTCAGGCAGTCCGATGTTAGGCGAGCCGCCTTTGGTCTGGATGTAGTAAAGATAACCGAGGTCGTGGTTGCGGAAAATCTTTGCGATCTCAGCGCGTTCCTCCCAGTTGGCGAGCACCCAGCGCGTCCCGCAGCCGGTCAGGTCACCGCCCCAGCTAATACCCAACAAATCAAACTTGCCGTTCGGGATGATGGCGTGAGTCTTGGTGTTCCATACGTATTTTGTGGAATCATAACCGGGCGGCGGACTTTTCAAACGATAGGGGTGGTCTGGGCGACCGTAGTCCTTGCCGACAAGGCGATAGGTGAACGCCATCGAGCGATCATCCGCTTCACCGGTGCTGCCGGGCAGGATCGTGTTCGGCAATACATTGGGAACCCTGCGGAAAAAGTCGGTGTATATTTTTCCGGCGTGCGGTTCTTCCGGCGAACGCGCCTCGCGCCCGATGCGGAATGGAACTTTGGCGAACTCAGCCAAATCCGCTTCGTAAGTGGCGTCGATGATGACGCGCCCCGCGTAATTATGCCGTGCGCCGAGTTTTCCCTGAAGATCGTAGTCGGCGGTGACGACGCCGGTGACGCGGTCGCCATCCATCACGACGTCCACCGGCACTTCCTTGAAGCGCGTGGTGATGCTTTTCTGCTCGGCGACAAGTTCCGCGTAGATGCGCGCCGCCGTGTGCGGCTCCCACGCGCGGCCCACCGCGGTGTTCCAGCGCTGGCGCGGGTCTTGGTGCAGATGCGCGTTCACGACCGGATCGTCCGCGAACTTCTCCCGGTGATACGCGGCAACGCGCTGGCGGAATTCCTCCATCACGCCGGTGTTGGATTCGATGAACTGGTCATCGAGCCGCAGCACGCCGGAGGATAGCGCCCCGCCCAGCACCGGTGCTTGCTCGATGATGACGACGCTTTTTCCCATGCGCGCCGCCGCGATGCCCGCCGCAATACCTGCCGGGGTGCCGCCGATGACCACCACGTCATACCGCGCCGGCCCGGACGATGCCGCAGGTGCCGCAGCAAAACAGAGGTCGATCAATAGCATAACGGCTAAAGAAAGGGTGAAACGCCGAACGATTCGCAAGGCACAGTTACGGATTGGACTGAGTGACAAGTTCATGAGCTGATGACGTTGGGTTTGCAGGCTGATCGGCAGCGAATCCAATCGCCGGTCCGAATGTCAGTGCGGTGGGCGTTGTTTATCTGGACATTGATGAGGGTGCGCTCTTCCAGATTATGTTTTCCACAGATCGTCTCCGTATTCCCAACCCTGGCGAACCGGCTCTTTGATGTGGGCGTTCAGTTCCGGGCGGTTGGTGACTTTCATTTTAGCGGCATCCCATTCGATGCGTCCGCCAAATCTCTGGGCCAGCACACCCAGCAAATCAATCTCGGTCAAGCGGGCGGCGTATTCGAAATTCGACCCGGTGTTGGGAATCAAACCTTTGATGGCATTGATCCATTCCTTGTGAGGCCCACCCTTGACCCGGCGATAGTTGACCGGAGGCAGCGTGCCGCTCGCTTTCAACTCACGATTTTTCGCCATGTCCGTGAGTCGGGGATTGTTGGAGCGTTCATCCAAATAGGCGTTGAATTTACTGCCGGTCCAATAGGAACCCATATTCGGAGGCGGAGTTGGAACCGACGCTCCCGTGTCAATATCCTTGGACGCCCAGTTCCAATCGGCCGGAACTTGGATCGGGCTGCCCCCGTTGCTTTGGCCATCGCTCCAGTAGAGCGAGCAAGGAGCCAGCTTGCCGCGGGCGGGAAAATCCCAGCGGATCACTGAACTCTCGGTGCAGAGCGCATCGCCCCGTTCATTGACCTTTCGCTCCACGCATTCGATGACCGTCGGTTCGTAAAGATCCAGCACCCAGACGGGCCCGTCGCCAATATGACAAAACCAATCGCCCAACTCGCCGCCGCCGAATTTCCAGAATCCCCGCCACCATCGCGGATGGTAATAATGGCTGTAATTGGGTTCCGCCACCGGCCCCTTCCACAATTCCCAATCAAAGCCCGCAGGCACAGGTTCGGCGGCTGGCGGCATCTGGTCGGGTTTGCGAAAATATCTCCCCTTCCAACTGGGCCCGTCGAACCCCGCATGGATTTCGGTGATTTGTCCGAGAACGCCGGCTTCCACCCATTCCTTCATTTGCCGGATGCCGTCGTAGGTGTGGCCCTGGTTGCCCATGCTCGTGACCACCTTGCATTTCTTCGCGGCAAGGCGAAGGGTGCGGGCCTGCCAGATGTCCTGGGTAAGCGGCTTTTGCGTGATGACATGTTTGCCCCGCTGCATGCATTCCATCGTGGCGGCGAAGTGGGTGTGATCGGGCGTGTTGACGCAAACCGCGTCAATCTCGTCGCCCATCTTGTCCAGCATGACGCGAAAATCACTGAACTTCTTGGCTTTCGTGATGGTCGGAAATTTATCCGCATGTTCGCCGAACATCTGCTCATCCACATCGCAAAGCGCAACGACATTTTCCTCGGTGCAGGAACCATAGGCCATGCCGGCAATGCCGCCGGCACCAATCATGGCAATGTTGAGTTTGCTGTTGGCTGACACGGCTGAATTCGCAATGCTGAATCGAGTCAGCACCAATGAACCACCCACCATCAGGGCGCCTGTCTTGAGAAAATTCCGGCGTTTCATGAGCTTTTCATTTTTCTTGGTCATAAGGGTTCACTGGTTTGCGGTTTGAATTTGCTGTGATGATCGTCGTCTTCAGTGGCGCGCGGTCAATCTTGATGAAACATCTGTTTCAATGACGACTTCACCGGTGAATGATCCGGGTTCACCTCCATCAACGGCACCATCGATTCCCACCATTCGTGGAGAATCGGCAGTTGGCGCAAGTCGGCGGCAGTGTTGTTCTTCGCGACTCGCTGGACGGCGAACAGCGTTCCCGTTTCTTCGTCGAGAAAGATCGAGTAGTCGCTGATGCCTGCCTTGCGAATGGCTTCCGCCAGTTCCGGCCAGATGCCGTCGTGCCGCTTTTTGTATTCGGCCGCCATGCCGGGTTTCAACTGCAGCTTCGAGGCGACAAGGGTGTAGTCCGGATCCGCGTTGGTCGCGGCAGTTGAGCGGCCAGTGGAGGGCAGTGCGTTTGGATCGACGGCTGGAATGGCGGGAGCCGACGGCAAATCCTGACGCGCCAAATCGCTGATTTCGGCGGTTTGCTTGAGCCAGATCAGTTCCAACTCGCGGACTTTTTCCGGATGAGCGGCGGCGAGGTTATGCGTTTCAGAACGGTCCGTGCCCAAGTCGTAGAGTTCCCAAGGCGACATATATTCCGCCACGATTTTCCAATTGCCCACGCGGAGGGCGCGGTGTCCATCGTGGCAGAACCAAAGCGAGTCATGTTTTACCTGCCCGTCCCGCGCGAAATCTGGCACCAGGCTCTTGCCCGGCAGCGGCGGCACTGCCATCCCGGCAAAGGTGGCCGGGACTTTTCCGCCGGTGAGTTCCAGCACCGTCGGCACGAGATCAATCAGGTGCGCCGGGTCATTGCGCAGTTGGTTGCGCGACTTGATGCCGCCGGGCCAATTCACAATGAGCGGCGTGGTGATGCCGCCCTCGTTCACCCAGGATTTGTGAAGGCGGAACGGCGTGTTCGCCGCACTCGACCAACCGGAACCGATGCCAAGATACGATTTGGCCGAACCCATTGGCGCGGCGGGATCATTGCCGTCGCCCCGCAAAATCTGCTCCGAGCTGGCGCCGTTATCGGACACGAAAAACACCACAGTGTTGTCGAGCGCATCCATTGCCTTGAGTTGATTGAGGACGCGGCCAATCTCGATGTCCATCCGATGCACCATGGCGGCGTGAATCGCCATCTTGGCCGACTGAAATTCCTTCTGCCCCGGCGTGAGGCTGTCCCCTGGGACTGCGCGGCCCAGTTCGTTTGTGCTGATCTGCGAATCCATTTCCGCCCGGGTCAGATTCCAGCGCGGTACGGTTTCCGGTTCGAGTTTTGAGAGTTCACAATTGACGAGACCCAGCTTTTTCATGCGCTCGAATCGCTCCTGACGGATGGCATCCCAGCCAGCCTTGTAGCGATCCTTGTAGATGGCGATGTCTTCCGGCAGCGCCTGAATGGGAAAGTGCGGGCTGGTGAAGCAAAGATATTCAAAGAACGGCTGGCTCGAATAATTCGCCGCGTGATCCTTGAGAAACTTGATCGCCTGGTCGGCAATGAAGACGGTTGAGTAATAGCCGCTGTCGGGCTTTACGGGCGGCAATTGCACATCGTCTTCGAGATGATTCTGCGGATTGAAAAACCGGTTGTGATCTTCGAGCGAATAGGAATGATCGAACCCGGCGGGCAACCGGTTGCCATCCAGATGCCACTTGCCCGAATGATAATTGCGATAGCCCAGCGGTTTCAAATACGCGGGGAGCAACTGCGCCCAGCGCGGGCGCACGCCGTTGAAACCGCTCACCACGCCGAACATTCCATACTCACCGCGATCCACTTCGGGCAACAGATCGCGCCGCACAGCCTGCGCGTAGTAGCCTGTCAAAATCGAGGCGCGAGAAGCCCAGCAGCGCGAGGTGTTGTAACATTGCGTGAAGCGCAGCCCGGTGTTGGCCAATTGATCTAGATTGGGCGTCTGGATTTCGCCACCGTAGCAGCCGAGATCGGAATAGCCCATGTCATCGGCGACGATGATGAGAATGTTGGGCTTCCTGGCTTCCGCCGCGTGAACCTGAACACAGGCGGCGGCTAGCAGGGTGAGAACGAGTTGATGGACTCTCATGAATTGGTTGTATCACCGTTCTGCTTTTAACGTCGCAGCTTCCGTTCGCCTCCATTTTTCCGACCGCTTTTGAGACAAGGGGTTCAGCAGTTGAAACGAGGCGCGATCACTGTTCGGGAAAGACGTCGCAATGCGCTCATAGTCGGCATCGTCGTAGGCCACCGCTGCCGCGCGGAAAACCGGCGCGAGTTCGGATCGGTCAAACGGGATGATCTGCTGATAGGGCCATTTCTCCGGCGGCGTCTTGACATAGGGCGCGATGAAATCCAGCGCCTTGCGGATGCTGCGTCCATCTTGGGTTTCGTAATGCCACAAGTCCACATCCACCCATTCACCCAGCATCGCCAGGGCGGCCAGGCCTCGCAGGTTGAGCCGGGAATAGTTGAACGACTTGGTACGCTTCAACTCCATCGGCTGCCGGCCATCCGGTTCGATCTGCACGGCAATGCGCTTTTCCTTCGCCCCTTCAGCAACTTGTTTTGCCAACTCCGTCCGCCCGAGGATCAATGCCAGGCGTGTAACCGCACAATCATACATCGTGCCGTGATTCTGTTTCATGGCGGCTTCGTCCCGACCGTTCTTGCTCGTGAGCAGCCAATCGAGAAACTCGCCCAGCCAAACTTTCAAGGCAGCATCCTCCTTCGCCGACCACGCGCGTGAACCGGCCAGCAATCCAGCCGCCGCGCCTGCTTCGACGATTCCGCCCGCCTCAATGATCCCGATTCCGCGACCGTTGTTCTTGCCCGGCACGGCCTGCGCATAATTCATGTTGGGATTCATCCGCGTGGCGGGCTCGAGAAACCACACGCGCAAGCAGCGCGCCGCGTGTTCGGCGTATTTTTCCTCCCCGGTTAAATAGTACGCCATGGCCAGACTGCCCACCGTGCCGCCGAGTGTCCCTGCACGGCCCTCGTCCGAATCCTTCGTGCGCGCTTCGGGATTCACCTTGCCGTCGTGCGCGATGTAAGGCAGCCCGTTGGAACTCGCCGGGTCGGGCCAGAAATACGGCGCCTGGCTGAAGTAATCATGCATGCTGCCGCTCGGCGCGGGTTTGGTTTTCTGCGTAACCGACGGCGGCTTGACCTGGAGTGCGGCGTCCGCGCGCTTGATCAGCGCGCCCAAGGCGGGCTGCAAAGTTTTGTCGCCCGCCGCAATCCGCGCCTTGATCTCCGGCAGCACGCCGGGTCGCGTTCCATAAAAACGCGGCTCCGTTTCAGCGGCGCAAAGGCGATCGCAGGTGGCGAAGAAAAGGAGCAGTCCGACCGTGGCAATTATAGATCTCCTAGCGCTCATTTTCGTTGTCATCCAATTCATATAACCGCAATTCGCTGGGCGGCGGCACTTCGCGATTCACCAGATCCCGGTTTGGCCCGAGAGTCTCCCAGCGCAAGATCCAGCGTCGCCCCTCGAAGCGCGAGGTTTCGGTGTGGACGCCAAGGCCCGGAAATTTCGAAACCGGTTCGCGGAACTTTTTGGGCAAGGTCGAGGTCGTCGCCGGCAATTTCGCCAGCACCGCGAGTGTCTTGCCGTCGATTCGCCAGCGACCCGAACCCGCTTCCCTGGCGGAAAAGTCCACCAGCAGATTGCCCTCGCCATCCGGTGTGGGGCGGCCAAGGGTGACTTGACGGACCTGCGAGCCGGGGCCGGAAAAATCCCAACGAAAATTCCAGTCGCTCAACTGGCGCACCTGCCATTTGCCGTCCGCATTCGGACGCGCGATAAACGCCTGTGATTTCCCGGCCGCGTCGAAACGATGATAGACCGCGAGGGGACGCTGTTGCTGATCGAAGCCCAGCGCATAGGTCATGTTGACGAGTCCTTCGCCGGGTTTGGCCGCGTCAATGATTTCGCCGGTGGCCCGCGTGATCGGCAACGTGAGCGGTTGCCCTGTGCTCGTTTCCCAGTGGATCAAATCGCGGCTGCGCGCGTAGGAAAGATTGTTGTTCGACAGCGCGTCCGGCGTTTCGCGCCACATCCAGATCAGATGATACCGTCCATCCGGCCCGAGCAACGGTCCGGAGGAATAAGCGTTGCGTTCGCCTTCACCATCCAGCAACGGCACGTCGAAGAGCCGCCGCCAGGTTCTGCTGTCCGGATCATAAATGTTGTAGAGATCACTGCCATTGCCGCTGCCGCCATCACGATAGCGGAAGCACAATTCGCCCGCGCCATTCCGGAGAAAGCGCGGATAGGTCACACTCTTCTCGCGCTCACCGGTCATGCGATCGATCCGCTCAAGCGTGCTCAAGTCGAACGGCTTTTTTGTCCGATAATACACGAGCGGATCAGCGTGCATGTTGCCGGACAGATGCAGGCAACCGTCGCGATCCAGCGCCATGGCCAGGGAGTTGTGGCTGTCCCAGCCGGTGATGTTGGACATGCGTGCGCGTCTGGCGACCATCACACCTTCCGGCTGCACGCGCGTCCAATTCGTTTCGCCCAGTTTGCGCCCAGTAACAGTGAGTCGGCGACCGGCGTCATAGTAGGCAATGAATTGATGCCCACGCTCCGTCAGCAGCGCAAAGTTAACTGGATGCCCGGACCAGACCTGATCAATCAGAACGCCATCATCAGCCATCGCAGGAAGTTCTGTGACCAGCAGACTGGCAACCAATGCAAGGTGGGCGACAGCTCGCATGGGGTGAAAATTATCTGGCCGCCTGCCGGGTGAGATACTCCGTCCATTGGCTGGCGTTGGTGATCTCATGGTCAGCCGCCCACGCAAACCCAGCGCGGTAAACGACGTGTCCTTTGGCGTCCGGACGGGTGATCACAACCGCCTGCGCATTCTTGCCGTCCTTGTCCGCGGCGGGCAATTCGGCACTGCGCAAAAACAGCTCCGCCGGAACAATCACACCCGTGCCGAGGCCCTTGCCATCGAGAGGTTCGTAAACCGACGCGATCCCCTGCTCCGGCGCGAACTTGATCTGCGCACCCTTGTTCTGCGTGACGATGCCAATTCCGATTTCGTAAGGGAAATTCTTGAGCGGGATTGCGCCGCGACCGGCCTTGTCAGAGAAGAAGGTTTCAATTTCATTCAGCCGTTGACCCAGTCGCAAACGGGTGATTCGGTTTTCGTAAACCGTTTTGCCATTCACCTGCACGGGATATTCGTAAACGGTTTTGAACTCGGCCAGGTCGGGCCTGGTCCAGATGATCTCGGCCGAGATGTAGGTATCTGAGGTGATCAGTTTCCCGTCGATCCACAATCCGAGCCCGCCACAACCGCGTGTGTCGGCGACATGATAACCGTCATAACCTTCGCCGTGATCCTTGTGGTAGCTGATTTTCCTGAGTCGATCCTGATCATACCACTTGTCGAGAACGGGATAACCCACGCGTTTGCACCACACGTCGATGCCGCTGTCTTCCGGGCCCTTGCGCAGAGCCGGGCCATAGACGCGGAAGGCCACCTTGTCATTTTCCCAGGCGAGATCATCCTCGCGTTCAGGCACGAGCCGGGCGTAGGCGCGAGGCGTCTTGTCGTCCGCAAGTTGCTTTTCGGCTGTCGCCAGCAGCGCGGCAGATTCCGTTTTCGCCGCGCCGCCAATCGCGCGCAACACTTCACTGCCGGCCAGCAGAAAGGCGCCGGTGCCGTAGTCCTGAATGGTGTCCGGCCCGGGCACGCCTGGCGCAGATCCGATTGCCTGCACGTAACCCACAAATCCGTCCGGCTTGCAACGGGTCATTAACCCGGCCCAACCGCGCGTGACGGCGGGCCAGACTTCGGCGCGCGCCAGCAGTCCGTGATTGACGCCCCACGCCAGACCAAAAATGAAGAAGCCGCTGCCGCTGGTTTCGCCAACCGGCACCTGCTCCGGGTCCAAAAGACTCGGCCGCCAAAGGCCGTCGGGTTGTTGCGCCTTGAGGACCGAGGCGGTCATTTCCTTGAACAAGTTTTCGTAAAATCCACGGGTGGGATGATTGGCCGGCATTTTTTCAAGCAACAGACACAGCCCGCCGTAAACCCAGCCGTTGCCGCGGCTCCAGAAAACCTTTGTGCCTGCCGGCGTTTTCTGGTCGAAGAACGTGGCGTCGCGGAAAAAGAAGTGTTCCTCCTTGTCCCAGAGTTGCTCGTAAGTATAGCGGAATTCCTGGTCGAGGAAGTCGAGATACTTTTCATCACCGGTCACGGCGTAAAGCCGCGCGAACGTGGGCGGCGCCATGTAAAGCGCGTCACACCAGGTCCAGCGATCTGTGATAGCAACGTCCCTGGTTGCAGGCTTCTTTCCAAACATCAACGCCTCGGAAACAGGATGCGCAAGGATGTGATTCAACCGGTCGCGCATCGGTTTCAGGCGTTCGCTGTGGTTCGTATCCATTGAATAGACATCCAGCCACGCATGACCGACGGCCAGGTCATCCGCATGATAAATGCGATTGTCGGGCATCCAGCCCGATTGCGTGCCGAAGCGCAGCACGGCGGCGAGATACTTCGCATCGCCGGTGGTGAGGGCAACCCGCAGCAGCCCGTCGTAAAGCGGCGCGATCACCCAGTCGCGCGTGTCAATGCCGCTGGGATTGGAGAGGTGCCAGTCGGCGGAACGCTTCAGCGCGGCGGCGACATCGTCGGGTTTGGGATCGGCGGCGTGGCTCGAAAATGTTCCAGCCAAACACACGCCCGCCAGCAGAGCAATCGTGAGAATTCGCGTCATCGGTTTTGTCATATTGGCCACGGTTTTAAACTTATCTCGAGTCCGGTCAACTCAACATTTCAGCGCGTTCGTCAGACGCGGCGATGGAAATGGAACCACCAACGAACGCCAGCGAGCGCGCAGGCAATGAGCCGGCAAAAATTGCTTCTTCGGTTTCGAGCCTTCGTCAGGTTAGGCAAACCTGCGCGAGTGTCTTGTCACGGAAATACGGGACACTGGAGTAACGGCATGTGCTGGACCGATTCACTCGGAAGCTTAGCCTGATTTCCGCGGGACGCTTTTCGTGCTTACGCGAGCTTCTGCAGCGTTCATCGGAACCATCCGGTTCAGCAAAGAAAGGTATTCACAACGGCAGGCGAACAACCTTGCCGATGCGCAACCGCACCGGGCCGAACAGACCGGCGGGTTGCAATGGATCATTCGCGGCAGGCGCACTGAGGGTCCAGGATTTACGTTGCACTTGCGACTAGGACGCGTCGTAGGCAAGCCGGTTGTGCCACGTGTTCATCACTTCGATTTCAATCTTGTTGTCGCCTGGCTCCAAAAAGTTGGGCCGCTTTCATTTCAACTCTATCGTCGCCCGGCCTGCGACATCCTCGGCGATCTGCCACAAGCCGGCTTCCAATTTTGCCGGGACCTGTTTGCCGTTGACGCGCACTTCCGTGGTGTTGCCAATCGCGGGCAGTTCCACTTTCGCAGTCATGCCTTTGGGCAGCACGAGTTCTAATTTGAAACCGCCTTCATTTTTCCAACTCACCAGCACCGGACCTTGCGGTGTGGAAATTTTCCCTTCGGCGAATTTCAGATTACCCGGATGCGGGTGGATCAATGCGCGCTTCCAGCCGGCGGTGAGCGGTTGCGCGCCAATTACAAAACGCGGAAGCAGATTAGCTGGCGCGGCGCCCCAGGCATGATTCCGGTCCTGGTTCGGCTTGTATTTTTGATCCCACGCCTCCCAAGTAATAGTCGTGCCGCTCGCCACCATATGACGCCAACTGCGGTCGCCCGGCGCGATCATCAGGTCAATCGCCGCCCTGCCCTGCCCATTCTCGAACAATCCCTCCAACAGGTATTGCGCGGCATAGACCGAACATTTCATTCCGCGTTGCGCCAGCCATTGCGAGACCGTTGCCCGATTCGCCTCCGGCACCAGACCGAACGCGAGCGGGAACAAATTCGCGTGCAGTGAAGCGTGATCCGTGGTCGCGCCGTCGCGGTAGAGACCGCGTTGCGCATCAAAGAATTTTTTCTGAAAAACCGGAAGCGCCTTGGCCTCGCGGGCGGCGAACCCGGCGGCGTCAGTGTCGCGATGCAGCGCTTGTCCCATTTCCGTCATCAGCTTGAGCGCGCGGAGATAAAACGCATTCACGACCGTGTTTTCGCGTGTGAATTCGTATCCGTCGCGCTCCGCGTGGGGCCAGTCCACGATGTCGGTCTTCTTCATGTTTTGCTCGCTGCTTTGCACCAGACCATCCGGCCCCACGCGATCCATCAGAAGCTTCGCCTTGAGCGAGTCGTAGCGCGGCGCGAGCCAGTTCGTGTCGCCGGTCTGGATCCAGTCGGCATACGCCATGAACACCATGTGCGGCGCCCATTCCGTGGGCCATGTACCGTTCTTCATCAAGTGATCAAATGTATCCCGTGGCATCTGGATATCACTGCAGGTCGCGTAATAACTGAGTTGATTCAGATACGCGTCGGCTTCGTAAGGAATGCGTTCGCGGTCGCCATCCACGAACAGGCCGGCAAAGGTTGTGGCCTTGATGGAGTAACGGCAGAGTTCCCAAATGCGGTTCAGCATGTCGTCGGAAGATTTGAAACTCGCCGCGTCGTCATTCCAGCTTGAGGCGAACGCAGCCCGCCGGATGATTTGGTTCGCATGCAATTCGCCCGGCCAGCCTTCGATTTCCACCCAACGAAACGGCGTTACCACGCCCCATTCCTTCGGTGTGAGGATGGCGGGTGGATGTTTATCGGTTCCAGGTTCCGAGTTGCGCTTGTCCGCGCGCGGCGCGGCCGTGAGCGCCGCCGCGCCAGTCAATTCCACATCGACGGCTGAATAACGCACGGTACCGGGCGGCTTGCTGTTGATGCGTCCATTCACGAGCGCTTCACCGAAGTGAACCTTGATTTTGCCCGCGGCGCTGGCTGGCGGCAGCAGCTTGAGATTGCCGAAGGCCACGCGGCCGAAGTCCACCAGGATCACGCCCGGCGCAACGTTGGTGATGGACACAGGCGACTGCTCCACCAGATGCGTCGGGGCGGCGAAGGCGGCCAGCGACAGGAAGGCAGCGGCAATCGCAATCGCCAGGCCGGCCCGGAAACGGATTGTAGGTATTTTGATCATGCGTGTCGGTCGTTTTATGCGTCAGTCGAATCCACTAAAAAAAGTCTTCTGGTATTCCAAGTTTCCGGAATCAGCCAGCGAAATTCCCGG
>JBQCEJ010000184.1:0-6181 GCA_051960355.1 Verrucomicrobiota bacterium
GACATCAAAATCATCGCCGCCATTCTCAACCGTGGCGATGCTCAGGAATTAAAAAAGCGCGAGCCGCAAATTCCTGCCGAGGAAATCGTAACCTCTCTCGATCAGGCGCTCTCGATGGCCAACTCGCTCGCGCTCTGTTCCACCGAACCGCCCCAGCAGACGGCCCTCAGCGCATGAACGGGATCGAATCGGAAATCGTTGAAGTGCTGAAGGACCCGGTGAAGTCAGCCGAAGTCGTCGGCTTGCGCTACGTTTCAGACGAAATAGCCGGCATCTGTCGCGAGGTCCAGCGGACTGGGTTTCGCTATCGTTTCGCCGGGAAACTGGTTCAGGATCCCGAAACGCTCGGCCGCATCAAATCGCTCGCGATCCCGCCGGCGTGGAAAGACGTTTGGATTTGCCCGCATGCAAACGGTCATTTGCAGGCGACCGGACGCGATGATCGAAAACGAAAACAATTCCGCTATCATCCACGCTGGCGTGAGATTCGCGACGAAACCAAATACGCCCGGATGATTGTCTTCGCCAAAGCCCTGCCGAAAATCCGCCGTCGCGTGGAAAAGGATCTGGCCTTGAGCGGTTTGCCGCGAGAAAAAGTTCTCGCGACCGTGCTGCGACTTCTGGAAGTCAGTCTCATTCGCTTGGGCAACGACGAATACGCTCGCGAGAATGATTCGTTTGGACTGACCACCATGCGCGATAAACACGTCAATGTGAGCGGTTCCAAAATGCAATTCCGCTTTCGTGGCAAATCCGGCAAATGGCACGAAGTGGATATCAACGATCGGCGCATCGCCAAGATCGTCAAGCGTTGCCAGGACTTGCCCGGCCAGGAGCTGTTTCAATTCCTCGATGATCAGGGCGAGGTGCGCGATGTTCGCTCGGAAGACGTGAATGCCTATCTGCGCGAAATCAGCGGCGAAGATTTCACGGCCAAGGATTTTCGCACCTGGGCCGGCACCGTGCTGGCGGCCATGGCGCTACGAGAGTTTGAACGGTTTGAAACCAAAGCCCAGGCGAAGAAGCAGGTGGTCGCCGCCATCGAAGCCGTCGCCGCGCGGCTGGGCAACACCCCCGCCGTCTGCCGCAAGTGTTACGTGCACCCGCACATTCTCGATTCCTTCCTGGACGGAACACTCGTCGAGACGCTCAAACAGCGCGCCGAAAGGGAACTCTCCACAGCGCTGGACACGTTGCGTGGTGAAGAAGCCGCTGTACTCGGGTTGTTGCAGCAGCGACTCACGCTTGAGGAGAAACTCTCCGCTTCGCTGTTGAAGGAAAAGCGGACGCGAGCCCGTCCGGCAAAACGGAAGCCCGCCCACGCTTAACTGGGGGCGAGGTCGGAATTGCGTTTCCGGCGACGATGAAGCGAAAAGTGCTATTCGATCCCAAGCAACTCAACTTCAAAAATCAAAGTCGAGTTCGGCGGGATGGCTCCGGGATAACCGGCCGCGCCGTACGCGAGGTCGGGCGGAATCGTGAGCTTCACTTTGTCGCCGACTTTCATCTTCGCGACACCGAGATCCCAGCCAGCAATGACCTGACCGGTTCCCAGCACGAACGCAAACGGTTCGTTGCGATCCACCGAGCTGTCGAATTTTTGGCCGTTCATGAACGTGCCCGTGTAATGAACAGTAACGGTTTGGCCTTTGGTCGGCGTCGGGCCGTTGCCGGACGCGATGGTTTCAATTTTCAATTCTGCCATGCGCGAGTTTCGTGCGAGAGACTTTGCGGCGTCAACAGGTTTCAGCCGGAACAATGCAGTTCAGGTTCAGACTGGCCTCACGCAATATCGCGAAGGGTGCGAAGAAAGAAAGTAATCCTCCAAATAGCCTTGCAAGAATTCTTCAGCATCTGTGTCGATCGTTCCCCGTAGCAGCCGACGTGAATCGGCTCAAAATGCTTTCGTTCTTCAAGGTGATACAACTGCCAGAGATTCCACCCTATTTGACTTTCGTTTTGGCGCACTTAACTTTCGCCACATTCAATCAACCAAAAGGAAAGGCATTATGGCAGACATTCAACGGCAGGCGACGGCACATTGGACGGGTGATTTGCGCACCGGATCGGGAGCGACCAGCACGGGCAGCGGTGTGTTGCGCGATGTTGCGTATTCGGTTCCGTCCCGGTTTGAGAATGGAAAGGGAACGAATCCAGAGGAGCTGATTGCCGCGGCGCACGCTTCCTGTTTCAGCATGATGCTCGCGAAGCTGCTCGGTGACGCGAAAAAAACTCCGCGAGACATTCAGACCAAAGCCACGTTGACGCTGGCTCAGCAGAGTGGCGGGTGGAAGATTTCCAAAATCCATTTGGAAACCGAGGTCAGCGGTGATGGCTTGGACGCGGAGACGTTGCAGCGCGCCGCAGGTCAGGCGAAAGAACAATGCCCGGTCTCCACCTTGCTCAAGCCCGGTTTGGAAGCGATTACCTTGGACGTGCGATTGAAATAGCCGGAACGCGGTTCTTCGGGCGATCGTTTTGAAGTCGCGTGTTTCCGCGCGGCGGTCAGCGCATCAACCCGGCAAGACTTGGGAAATGTTCGCCGCAGGCCGGGGTGCGGCATCGACGGAACAGAAATTATGCGGCGCTGGCCCAATGCGTTTGATGTCGATGCCGAGAATTGAGACGTCATCCGTGAAATCGGCCGGGCCGCAGAAGGCGCGCACTTCGGCAATGACTTCGTTGAAAAGTTCCGGAGCGGGCAGGTGAGTGCGGCGCCCGATGGCTTCCAGGAGACGCTCGGCGCTGAAGCATTCCTGATTCGCTCCCTCGGCTTCGGTCAATCCGTCCGTGAACAAAAGCAGTAGATCATCGACCGCCAGCACGCGCCGGCACGTCGGAAATTCAGCATCTTCAAACAGTCCCAACCCGGGACCTTTGCGTTCACTGTGACCGTTGATCCACTCCACACGCTGCTGGCGTCGATGCACATGGAGCGCGTCGGGATGAGCGGCGCTGGCGTAACGCAGTTCGCCGGCTTCCACGTCCGCGATGAGATAGAGCGCGGTCGCAAACATCGTCGCGCCGGTCTGTTGAAAGACGCCGGCCAGCGCGCGATTGATCTGTCCCAGCAATTGTCCGGGATCGGTTGTGGAATGGCTCAGGTCTTGAACGAGCGACCGCATCATGGCCGTGATCAAAGCCGCCCGGACGTCGTGACCCATCACATCGCAGATGAAGATGCCCACGGTTGAGTCGGACAATTCCACCACGTCGTAAAAGTCGCCGCTCACGGAGCCGTTTAGCAGGTAGAGACTGAAAAATTCCAGGGCGCTGTCCCGGTAAGGCAGATACGGCGGCAGGCACGGGAATTTTTGCGGCAGCATGGCGAGTTGGAGTTCACGCGCCATCTTGAGTTCATCGGCAATCTGTTCGTTCTTTTGCTGCAATTGCCGCGTCCGCTCCGCCAGCGCCAGTTCAGCGTTTTTGCGCCCGGTGATGTCGCGCGAGATTCCAAACGTGCCGATGACTTTGCCCGAGCTGTCGCGCAGCGGCAGTTTGGTTGTGGAAACCCAGGTGCAACTGCCGTCCGGCCAGGTCTCCATTTCTTCAATTCCCACCAGCGGCTGGCCTGTGCGCATCGCCTGTTGCTCATCGGCCAGGGCTTGTTGAGCGTGCGCGCTGCTGAAGAAATCGGCATCGGTCTTGCCAATCGCCAGGGCGGGATTGGCCAGGTGAAATATCCTGGCGTGCGCCTGATTGATGCGAACGAAACGGCTCTCCGTGTCTTTGAAGTAAATCGCGTCCGGGATTTTATCCATCAGGATTTCCAGCAAGCGACGGTCGCGGCGGGAGGCATCTTGCGCGTCGTGGCGCGCGATGGCTTTACGGATGGCCAGCGCCAGTTCCGGCCCGGTCGCCTGATCGCGAATGAGATAATCCTGAGCGCCGAGATGCAAAGCATCGCATCCCAATTTTTCGTTGTCCGAACCAATCAGGACGATGAAGGGTGTCTGCGGCGCCAGCGTGTGTGCTTGGACAAACGGCTCGAACCCCGACAGACCGGAGAGATCAAAGAGGACGGCTTTGAAGGATTGGGAGCTGAGACGTTGGAGCGCCAGACCGACATCCGCGACCGTATCGAGATCGAAACCGTGATCCTTAAGTTTCAACTCGGAGCCCGGTGACGGTTCGATTACCAGCACACGCTGAAGCGGTTTCGACATGATTCTGAGCGTAGTCTAAATAAAACCGCGAGCATGTCCAGCATCGGAGACGCGGGGAACCGCCGGGGCGTGATGGAACGCCGTGAACGACAGGAGCGCGGACGGTCGAGGCGTATCAAGTTCAGCGCGGCGGTTTTAGGTTGTGTGAGGCGATCAAAGCCCCCGCTGTGGTGGCCTGCACCTCAGGAAAAACGAAGTCGCCCGGCGATAAGGCTCGGTTCAGATTGCTTCCAGAATCGTGCGACCGCTTGAAAGCCGTGAACTTTGATGAGTTCGCCGATAAGGCAAAACTGCGGTTCAGCCTGTCCACTGGCGCCAGCCTCTCGGCTAGCGGCGTGAACGTGGGCCATCCTTATGGTTTTTGCTCAGCCGCCGCTTGCCAGTGGGTGGCTGGCGGTTTTTGTCGCCCGTTTTGGGTTTGAACTTTCGGATCGGCTCAATCGTTTTCGGGCGGGCTTTGGGCGCCAGCACGATGGGACAGCCTTCGTAACCGAACGCCGCACGCATCTGATCGCCCAGATACTTCTTGTATTGATCGGAAAACAGATCGCCGTTGTTGACGAATAGCAGAAAGGTCGGCGGCGCCTGGCGGACCTGTGTGGCGTAAAAGAACTTCAAACGGTGCCCGGCTGAGCTGATCGGTTGCCGGCGCTCGACGGCATCATGCAAAGTGCGATTCAAAATCGAGGTTGGAATTTTCTGCTGCAACTGCGCGGCAACGTAACGGACCGATTCGAGCAGACGCGCCAGTTGGAAGCCGGATTTGGCGGATGTGAAAATCACCGGCGCGTAATCGAGGAAGAACAGTTTTTCCTGAACCCACTCGCCGAACTCGGACAGCGTGCTCATCTTCTGGTCGGCGTTCCGGTCCTTCGTCCGGCGGCGTTCGAGTTCCTCTTCGCGGGATTTGCGCAGCGATTCCGCCATGAGATCCCACTTGTTAACCACGACAATGCAGGCGCGGCGCTCTTCCACGATCTTGTCCGCCACTTTTTTGTCCTGCTCGAGAATGCCGCTTTCCGCATCCAACACGAGGATCGCAATGTCACAGCGCGCAATGGAATCTTCCGAGCGCTTGACGCTGAAGAACTCGATCGAGTCGTTGACCTTGCGGGCTTTGCGCATTCCGGCGGTGTCGATCAGAATGTATTTTTCGCGTTTGCCGTCGGTATCGATTTCGAGCGGCACGTCCACGGCGTCCCGGGTGGTGCCGGGAATCGGGCTGACAATGACGCGCTCGGATTTGGTGAGCGCATTGATGATGGAAGATTTCCCGACGTTCGGCCGGCCGACGATCGCGAGCTTCAACGGGCCGATCGCGCGGGGTTTGTCTTCCGCCGAGGCGCCTTCAGCCAGTTCCTCTTCACTGCTGGCGAGCGGCAGCGGTTCTGTGGGCGCTGGCAAGAGACGGATCGCTTCACTGATCAAAGCCTCGATGCCTTCACCGTGAATGGCGCTGACCGGAAATATCTTTTCAAATCCGAGCTGAGTGAATTCATCCGCGCCGGCTTCGGCCCGAAACTCATCGACCTTGTTGACGGCCACCAAAACCGTTTTGCCGCCCTGACGAAGACGCTGGGCCACTTCGCGGTCCAACGGAACAATGCCTTCCTGGACATTGACCACGAGGATGATCACGTCCGCCGCCTCAATCGCCAGATTCACCTGGTCAATGGCCGCCTTGACGATGACGTCGTTCGACTTTTCCCGGCGCAACAGGCCGATGCCACCGGTGTCCACCAACGTGTAAGGTCGTCCTTTCCACTCGGCTTCGGCCGTAACGCGATCGCGCGTGACGCCGGGTTGATCGTGAACGATCGCGATGCGGCGCTTAATGATGCGATTGAACAACGCGGACTTGCCGACATTCGGGCGACCGACAATGGCTATAAGATTAGGCACATCCTCAAGATGAAGCACTTCAGGGCCGAGCGGAAGCCGAAAGCGAGCCCGTCAGTTGAATCGGCCTCCTGGATCAGCGGCCGCCAACACGGAGAATTCTGTTTGGCACCGGG
>JBQCEJ010000185.1:0-3269 GCA_051960355.1 Verrucomicrobiota bacterium
GATGGTCACGAACGCGTCCCTTCGGAAAGATCGTCGGAGGCTCGGGATTGATCAAATCCTGAGATTCCACCCGATCGACCAGTCGAGGCCAGAGCACGTTGCCGCCGTTCGCCAGCGCCGAAGCGACCACGGCCATGTGAAGCGGAGTGATGTCAATGAAGCCCTGGCCAATGCACAGATTGGCGGTATCGCCTGCGGACCAGCCTTGCCGGATCCGCGCCGCGTCGGGAAAGGTTCCCGCAGTTTCCTGACGCGTGTTCAGCCCGATGGGATCGCCCAGATGCAAGCGGTCACCCAATTCGACGATCTTGTCGAGGTTGCCCGGGATGAGCCCGTTGAAAATGAAATAGGAGTTGCTGGAATGGATCAACGCGCGTTTGAAATTGTAAATGCCGGGCGGCGCGGTGTCGCCGATCTTTCGGCGTCCGACGTAAATGCAGCCGGCAGTCGGTTTTTCCGGGTCAGCCTGCACTTCGTAAGGGGTTGCCGGGTTCATGCCGTTTTCGAGACAGGCGAGCGCCACGACGGGTTTGAAGATCGAGCCGGGACGATAATTCTCGTACGTTGCCCGATTCTTTTCCGCGGTGAGGGATTGAAGCCGCTGATATTCGCCTTGCGGGAAACCCTGCACGAAGTAATTCGGATTGTAGGTCGGAGACGAAACCATCGCCAGCACGTCGCCAGTATTCACGTCCATAACGACCACCGCGCCGCGAATGGGAGCAGGCGCCGCCGCTGTTTGCAGCGCCCGTTCGGCAGCTTGTTGAATTGAAAGATCAATGGTGAGGACAACATTCTTGCCGGGTTCGGCCGGGGACCAGACATTTTCGGTTTGGCGGTAGCCAAGGTTGTTGACCAGAACGGATTTGCCGCCGGCTCGCCCATGAAGTTCCGCGTCGAAAGCGTATTCAATTCCAATAGCGCCGCGATAATCGGGCAGGCGATAATTGAAGAAGGATTCTTCGCCTTCAATGGAACGATTGTCTCGGACCAGATGACCGAGCAAATGCGCGGCGGTTGTGTTCTGCGGATAGAAACGCAGCGGTTGTATTTCCAAGTCCATTCCCTGCATGCTGGAAGACTGTTCTTCAAAGCGGGCAATTTCCGCCGCATCAACGCCGGAGACGATCGGGTAGGGGAGCGCCAGGCGCGCCTGGTAATGGCGTTTGAAATCGGCGGTGTCCAACGCCAGAGGTTTTTGGAGCTGGCGGCTGATTTGTTGAACGGCATTGCTGACGACGCGCACGCGGGATTCCCAATACAAGGCACTCAACTGTTCCCCGTTCAGGCGAACGTTCTGAGTGCTGACCGTCGGCGACCCGAGCCAGCGTTTCCAAAACGGCGGGGAATTGGTCACAACCTCGCGTGGACGTATCAGAGCGTATTCTTTTCGGAATTGGCCTGTCAGTTCTTCAAGGTAAAGACTGATATTGTAAGTAGGGCGATTCTCTGCGATGACCGCTCCGTTTCGATCGAAGATTTGCCCGCGAACCGCCGGAACGCGGACGGTTCTGAACGATTGCGTTTCCAAGTTCGCCTGGTAATCCCGGGCGGAAACGATTTGAACCCACCACAGTCCGCCCAGCAAGACGGCCAACCCGACAAAGATCACCAGCGCCAGGAAACGCAGGTGCGGATCGTTCTTTTTCAGTTGATCGAAGAAGAGCATCTATTTTCTCCCTCGTCGGATTTCGCGGTCGGGGCGAAAGCTGCTTTCAATCGCGCGCCGATAATTCAACGTGCGGTCAAACAAGCCCAGCAGTTGAAACCAGAGTGGAGTTGCCGCCGCTCCGCCGACACTCAGCACAATCCATTGCCAGACCGAACCCCAGCCGAGCAATGGCGGTTCGCCTTTGGTCAGGATCAACAAAACCGTGAACGCTGGAACAAGGGCGCTGGCGGCCAGACCCAGAACGAATTGAGCGAAGAGTTGATCGCGCAGGATCAGTTCACGCTGGGAGTAAATGATCAGGCCAATCACGAACAAGGGGAGAACGCTCACGCCGATCGGGTTGGCAGAAAGCGAATCGTAAAACAATCCGCCGAGCAGAGCGGTCAGGCTCATGGTCATCAATCCCGCCGACAAGCTCGCGTAAACCACGAGCCCCGGAAGCAGATCGATTTGCGCCCCGAGCAGATCGCGAAGTCCATTGAAAGCAGACGCCCAGAACACCGCCAGATAGGCGGCGATCAGAATCAGAATGGAATTCAAGGCTGTCATCGAATGAGAACCCAGACTTCGCTCAGCGCGCTCAGTTCAACGGCGATTTTGACCCGCGCCTCGACGTAGAGGCCGTATTCAACCGGCCGAGAATCCACGATCTTGCCGATCGGAATGCCTTTGGGAAAAATGCCGCCGAGCCCGCTTGTGTAGACACTCTGGCCAGCCTTCAAGTCCGCGTTCTTTGGCAGGTAAGACATCTCGACGAGCGAACCGTCGAAGGGGCCGCTGGAACCGATGACACCCATCTCGCCCTTGTCGCTTTCCACCCGCGCGGAGACTTTGCAGTTGGGATCACCGATGAGAACGACCTGGGAGCGATTGAAAGTGACAGAACTGATGCGGCCCACCAGACCGCTCGTGGTCAGGACCGGCAGGCCAGGACGCATCCCATCACGGCTGCCGCGGTCGATTTGGAGGGTGCGCCACCAGTTGGCGGGATCGCGAAGGATGACGTTGGCGAGTTTGAGATTCCACTGCTTGCGTTGTTCCCAGCCGAACAGTTGGCGCAATCGGGCGTTTTCGCGATTGGCTTCCTCGGCTCGCACAGCCTGAATGCGCAATTGCTGGTTTTCAAAGCGCAGCGCCTCATTTTGCTTCAGCAGTTCCGAGCGGGTGGTGAGGGCATCGCCGGTCTTGTCGGCAAGTTGGTGGGTGGAACTGGCCAAGCCGAAGAGAGGCAGGAAGAGGCTGCCAATCGCCACCTTTAGGCGCGCCGTGGTACGGCTGGGCAGGTTCAGAACAATCAGAACCGCTGCCACGACCAGAACCAAAGCAATGTAATGTGACCGTCTAAACATCTTTCACAGTTCGATTGAGAACCTTGTCGGGTTCCCAACTGTGATGATGGGCGATGCGGCAGGAATTATTTCGAGTTGGAAGAGACGCGCTTGAGGAACTGCAGTTCCTGCAAAACCCGGCCGGTGCCTTCGGCCCCGGCGCTGAGCGGATCGTCGGCGATATTCACCGGCCAAGCGGTTTGTTCGGCGACGAGACGGGCGAGTGCGCGCCACACCCCCCCACCCCCCCCCACGACAAAACCCCCCAC
>JBQCEJ010000186.1:0-13116 GCA_051960355.1 Verrucomicrobiota bacterium
GGTGGAACGTGGCAGTGGGACGATGGCGGAGACGGGCAGACCTGGGCCAGCGCCAGCAACTGGTCGAACGTGACCACGCACTTGAACAACGACAGCTTCCCGAACGGCATCGGTGCTGTGGCGACCAATTTGACGGGCATCATTGTCATGAATCCCACGGACGTCACGGTTGGCGAGCTGTATTGCGGCAGCGATTTCCAATTGGGGCTGGACGTGTCGCCGGCCAACACGCTCACATTTGACAACGGCGGCGCGCCCGCCATCTGGCGCATCAATTCCACGGTGGCCGGCAATGTCTACAACAACGTCAAGCTTCTTGCCGATCTGTATATTACGAACACCTCAACTGCGACGTTGCAGGTCTATCGCCGGAACATTAACGGCCCAGGGAAAGATGTCTATTTGCGAACCACCAGTTCGGGCGGATTCATCATCAACTGCGAAGATCCCGCGACGAGCTATAACACATTCCGGAATCTCTATCTCTACACGAATTCCGTTTTCAGCGTCCGGGAAACTAGTCGCTCTCCGGCGCGCTCGCCGCTGGGCACGGGAACGGTTTTCGTTGAAGGAGGGACGGTGATTTCCGTTCTGCTCCGCGTCTGGGCGACAAACAACATCGCCCTGCTTGGCGGCAGCACCAAGATCACCTACTCGGAAGACCGCGCTCAAGGCGTGCAACTCGACGGCGTCATCTCCGGTGCGGGCCGATTGGTTCTCGAACACAACGACACCTCGGCGGCGACGGGCAACTTCTTCATCGGGGGCTCGCAGTCCAACACCTTCTCCGGCGGGTTGGTCGTCATCGGCGACAACACCGGCACCGCGAACGGCACTGTGGTGCTCAGGAAAAATGGCGCTGCAGGCCGGGGCGACGTCATCCTCACGAACGAATATGCCCGGCTTCAGATCACGGATGCCGGCGCGAGCGACAATCGCATCAGCGACACTGCGGCATTGCGTTTGCATCACGTCGGCGTCACGTATCCCAAGGTCGTGCTCGACGCGGGCGTGAACGAATCCGTTGAGAATCTCTACTTCGACAATGTTCTCCAGGCGCCCGGCACGTGGGGCGCGACCGCCAGCGCGGCGGCGAATAAGAATGACAACTGGTTTGGCGGCACGGGCATTCTCAACGTGACGGGCACGCCAGTGCTTTTCCCGCCGACGATCACCAACAGGGAGCCATCGGGGATCACCGCCAGCAGCGCCTTGCTCAAGGGAACGCTGGTTTCGACCGGCAGCGCTCCGACGACGGTTTGGGTTTTCTGGGGGACGGTGGACGGCGGGACGAACAAAGCCGGCTGGGCAACGAACTTGTCGCTCGGCATGCAACCCGTTGGCGAGGTGTCGCAGGAGATTAACGGCCTGTTGGAGAGCACAACTTACCATTACCGATTCCACGCTTCGAACGCCGTGGACGCGGCTTGGTCCCCGGTGACGACCACATTCTCCACCTTGAATTCCGATAGTGATGGGGACGGCATCCCTGACGCATGGGAGATTGAAAAATTCGGCAGTCTGGGAGAGGCGACCGCAACCAGCGATTGGGACAGCGACGGTATGAAAGATCTCGATGAGTATCGCGCAGGAACCGACCCGATGGATCCGGGTTCCAAACTGGCATTTACGGGCCTTGCCTTCAATGGGACAGGTTCGACGGTTTTGATGTGGCAGAGCGCGGCGGGAAAACAATACTCGGTCAACCAATCCACGGGATTATGGGGCGGCGCCTGGCTGGTGATCGCATCGAATCTCCTGGCGACTCCGCCAGTCAACACTTACACCACCGCGCCGCTGGTTGCACCGGCGCTTTTTTACAAGATATCCACTCCATAACTCATTATGAGCTTGCCGACAAAGCAATGGTTAGGAGCGCGTGCCACCGCCTGCTTCATGGCAGGCGCTCTGTTGCTGGCGGGGGTAGCCATCGCCAAATCCCAGGTGGTGACCTATTCCAAACTCCCGCGGGACATGCAGGTCTATCCGCGTGATCTCGTCGCAAACACCGCCGCGGTCGAAGTTGCTGGGTTGGTCCTCACGCCGGGATTTGACAAGGCGCTCCTGTCGGTCTTTCGCGACGGAGCGTTGCATGGCACGCATTCGCAAGACCTCGTCTACAGCGCGGGCGCTGCGCCATTCGCCTTCTCCCACACCATTGTCGCTGAACTCAAGAACTACGACTTCGAGGTGCGCCTCGTCGCGGGCACAGTGACAAATCTCGTGACGCGAGTGACGAATGTGGTGGCGGGCGACTTCTACATGGCCAACGGTCAGTCCAACGCGGACGCAGGGCGGGGCGAGTCCAACACCAACCAAAGCCCGTTTCTGCGCTCGTTCGGCACGCGCAGTTCACAGGCGTCGGTCGTCACGAACGATCTGGTGTGGCGCCTGGCTGAAGGCTCGCAATCCCAAGGCCCGGCTGCCGTTGGTTCGTGGTGCATGCGATTCGGGAGATTGGTGGTGGATACGTATCAAATTCCCGTCGCGATTCAAAGCGCGTCGCTGGCGGCTACGGCCATTTCCTATTTTCAGCGGGACGACAGCAACCATGAGAACCCGAACAACAATTACGGCCGGCTGTTATTCCGGATGCGGGAGGCGGGCTGCACCAATCGCGTCCGGGCGTATTTCTACTGGCAGGGTGAGACGGACCGGCTTAATCCGTCGAGTCACGTCAGCGGCTTTTCCGCAATCTACACGCGCTGGCAGGAGGACTACCCGAACCTGGAAAAAGTTTACGTGCACCAGATCCGGCAGGGGTTTTGTTCCACGACGAATTATTACGACACCGGCCTGCGCAATTCGCAGCGGCTCTTCCACAACTCATTGAGCAAGGTCACGACGATGTCCGCCAACGCGCTGGACGGACACGATGGGTGTCACTGGGCTTATGGCGGCTACAAACAGGCGGGGGAGCGGTTGTTCGCGGTGGTCGCGCGCGACCTTTACGGCTCGTCCCAGACCAACAACATCGAAGCGCCTGACATCCAGAGCGCGTACGCCGGCACCCCGGATCGACGAACGGTAACGCTGGTCATGCGGAACGCAACCGACACGCTGGTGATGGATGCCGGAGCGGAGAACGACTTTTTCTGTGAGGGAATCAATTACTTGTCGCCCGTCAGCGGCAGCGTTTCGAGCAACACAATCGTGCTGGTGTTCCCGACCAACTGTCTTGCCGCGACCGGCATCTCCTACACGGGCCATCCGTTCGACGGCGCGTGGGTCAAGAACGGCTCGGGGGTCGGCCTGCTGACGTTTCAAAATGTTCCCATTGCGTTTCCCTACGTCGCCCTGCCGGGCGTGGAGAATCCCCAGGGCGCGGGCGCTGTGACCGCTGGCTCGGCGGACCTGCGCGGCACGCTGGTGAATGAAGGCGATGGTCCGACGCACGTCTTTGCGTGCTGGGGCGGCGCTGACGGCGGCACGAACCAGAACGCCTGGGACGCTGTCCTGCCGCTCGGCGTGAGAAGCGGCAACGGCGCGAATATCTCCACGGTGATTTCAGATCTCACGCCCGGCGCTCAATATTTTTACCGCTACTTCGCTTCGAACAGTGCGGGCATTTTTTGGGCGAATGCCTCGTCAGCGTTCCGCACAGCGGTTGCGGTGAACGTCACCACGGCGGGCGGCGCCACTAACATCACCGCGACCTCCGCAACCTTCCAGGCCGCTCTTCAAAACGCCGGCACGTCGGGCGCCTCCACGCGCGTTATCCTGTACTGGGGTGACACCGATGGCGGCACCAACAGTGGCGAATGGCAAAACCTGTTGGACTGCGGCTTGCGCTCGCCCGGCGCGTTCACGACGAACATCTCGGGGCTGCAACCCGCCACGCGCCATTTCTACCGCTGCTTCGGCAGCAACGCGCTGGGCGCGGCGTGGTCCACGAACACCGCCACCTTTCCCACGCGCGCGGCAACGGAATCGTTCAGTTCACAATGCAGGATCACTTTCACCGGATACACTCGCACTGAAGCGCTCACGAATTTTCCGGCACTCGTCGTTCTCAGCGAGAATATTCCCGGATTCAGCTATGCCCAATTCGGTTCCTCGCACGGCGACGACTTGCGATTCTACGATTCAAGCAACAACGAATTGAACTACGAAGTGGACAGCTGGGACTTCAACGGCGGGTCGTATGTCTGGGTGCAAGTGCCGCGCCTGACGAACAGCGCCTTCATCACCGCGCGTTGGGGAAGCACCAATGCCTCAACTCCCGCCTACACCACAAACGGCGCGACTTGGAGCGACGGGTACGTCGGCGTCTGGCACATGTCACCGCAAAGCCCAATTCGCGACTCGACCTCGGCCAAAAACCACGGCGCGCCCTTCGGAAATGTCGCGAGCACCAACGGCATTGGCGCGGGCGCTCAATGGCTGGACGGTCAGAAGCACAAATACAAATGGCTGACGTGGGAAGAGCCAGCCGGCATTGACCTCACGCACTTCGCGCGGCCCGACAATCTGACGATTTCCGCCTGGATTCTCGCGCCTCCATTTGCGGCTTATCGCGAAATCGTGGGTTGGACGCCGACCGCCAATGCGGCAGAGTTCCGCCTCACGGACCTCGGCCGGCTTTGGTATGGCGAGGCGACCACCAACACCATCCAATCCATCGCTGCGGCCAGTTCCATTGCGGACGGCGCGCTGAAGTTTGTCTCCATGACGCACCAGGCGGACGGTGTGACCCGGCTTTTCGTGGACGGCGCGCAAGTCGCGTCAGGAACAATTTCACGGTTTCCATCGACAACGGCGCTTCGGATCGGCGCGCGCAATTCGGACGATTACAACTTCAGTGGGTTGATGGACGAGGTGCGGGTCGAGAAGGTTGCGCGCTCGTCCAATTGGATTTGGGCGTGCCGGATGAACGTCGCTAGCAATCAAACATTCCTGACCTACGGCGCGGTCACAAACCTGGTCAACACAACCGCCGTGGCCAACGCGTCTGCCGACACGGTCACGTTCAACTCGGCGACGCTGAATGGGATTTTGCTCTGGACGAACACCTCGCCCACGCACGTCTCGATTTACTGGGGCGATTCGGACGGTGGCACGAACGCGGGTGCCTGGGCAAACGTCGCGTTGCTCGGTGCGCGTCCGCTCGGGGCTTTTTCAAACACGGTCAGCGGCTTGAGCGCGAGCACAGTTTATTATTTCCGCAGCTTCGCTTCGAACGCGGTCGAGCAGGTCTGGGCGGACAGCACGGCCACGTTCACGACTCTTTCGGGACAGCCTTTGATTCAGAATTCAGCGCCGGGTGAAGTGGGGGTTTCCTCGGCAACGCTCAACGGGAATCTGATATCCACCGGTTCAGACGCGCCGCTGGTATGGGTTTACTGGGGCACGAACGACAGTGGCACGAACAAGAATAGCTGGCCGTTCATTGCGGCGTTTGGCGAGCGCACCTCCGGCCTTCTCGCAACAAATGTGACGGGACTGAATTTCAACACGACATATTTCTCGCGCTACTACGCGAGCAACGCGGCGGGCGAGGCGTGGGCGTCCCCTGCGGTAAGTTTTACCACGCTCAATCCGCTGCCGCTCATCAGCAACAGCACGCCGGTAAACATCACAACCAACGCCGCCACGCTGATCGGGCAACTGGTTTCCACGGGCGCCGCACCGTCGTACGTTCAGGTTTTCTGGGGAACCAATGACGGCGGAACGCTCCGGGGCAGCTGGCCCTCCGTCGCGAACCTCGGGTTTTCCCCCACCGGCTCCGTGTCGGCGAACCTCACAGGATTGCTTCAATCCACGCGGTATTATTTTCGATTCGTCGCAACGAACAGCTTTGGCGAGTCATGGGCGGGCGCATCCGAATCGTTCTTCAGCGCGAGTCCCGGCGGTGGCGGCGGAACGTGGTGTTGGGACAAGGGTGGTGACAGCAACACGTGGGCGAACGCGAACAATTGGTCCAACGTAACGGCGCAGGTGGACAACCTGGGGTTCCCAAACGGCTCGGGCGCGGTCGCACTCAAGGTCGGCGGAATCATCAGCAGCAACCCGCAGAACATCACGCTCGGGGAACTGTATGGCACCAGCGCGCTCACACTCGGTTCGGACGCGGGCACGACCACCAACACACTTACGTTCGATAACAACGGCGCTCACGCAGTGTTTCAGCACGTCGCGGCAATCTCGGGGTTCATCTATTATCACGTGAACCTTCTCTCCGATCTCCACATCACGAACGATTCCAGCTCCAGCCTGAGTTTTTATCGCAGGCTCATCACCGGCCCGGGGCGGGAACTGCACATCACGACCTTGAACACGGGCACGGTGCGTTTCAGTGTGGAAGACCCGGCCTCAGGCTACAATACCTTCGGCAACCTGCATCTGCACGAAAACTCGACCCTTGTGGTCAGCGAGGCTCTTCGCAATCCCGCCCGCAGCCCGCTCGGCCAGGGCGTAATTCATCTCTACGGCGGCTCGAAACTCTCCGTCATCCTGCGCCTGTCCCTCACGAACCAGATGGCACTGCTCGGAAACGCGACCCTCGCGTATGACGGCACTCGCGTGGACGGTGTGCAGCTCAACGGCGAAATCTCCGGCCCGGGCCGGCTCACGGTGGACAACACGGGCGCGACCTCCATCGGAAACGTAAAGCTCGGCGGGTCATCGCCAAACACTTTTGCCGGCGGCATCATCGTCAAGGGCGCGGCGGGCAGCGTGACCAATTTTCTTGTCCTGCAAAAGAACGGCGCGGCGGGAACAGGCGATCTCTTTCTCACCAACCAGTTCGCACGTTTGCAGATCACCGATGCCGGCCCCGCCGACAATCGCGTCAGCGACAACGCAGCTCTTTTCATGGCGCACTCGGGCACAAACTACGCCAAGGTGGCGCTCGATTCCGGCGTCAACGAAACGGTTGAGAATCTCTACTTCGACAATGTTCTCCAAGCGCCCGGCACTTGGGGTTCTACCGCCAGCGCGGCGGCGAACAAGAATGATAGCTGGTTTGGCGGCACGGGCATTCTCACCGTGACCGGCACACCCGACAGCGACGGCGATGGCATGCTCGACGGGTGGGAAATCCAGTATTTTGGAAACATCACGACGGCCAGCGCCACGAGCGACACTGACGGAGACGGGATGAAAGATGTGGATGAATATCGCGCAGGCACAAACCCCACGAACCCGCTGTCGCGGTTCATATTGACCGGCAGCTTCCATGACATGCAGTCCGGCGCCACGATCCTGGAATGGCAGAGCGCCACCGGCAGATTCTACAACGTGCATCAGACCAGCAATTTCCTGGAGAGCGCATGGGAATCGCTGGCCACGAATCTCACGGCCACTCCGCCCATCAACACTTACACGACGCCACCCTCCGCAGCGAAATCGCTTTTTTTCCGGCTCTCGACTCAGTGACCATTGCGCCGCCGTGGTGATTTTCGCCTGCGCTGGCCCTTGTCGCCCTCATGCGCTCCGCTTGGTTGCGCAACAGTTAAGTGCAGTCTTTAGGGCGCAGGAAGGCTTCCACATAGCCTTGCATGAGTTCCAGCCAGTGCGCTTCCTGAGTTGGGTTGGTGTGATTGCGGCATTCTTCCGTCAATCCTTGGATGGCCAGGCGCAGCAGCTCGGGGTTGACTTCCGCCACCACCGGCGAACTCGCGAAGAACCTCGGGCTGTGTTCGGGCCCTTCTTCGTAGCAGACGTAGGCAAACCGCCACGCTTCTCCGGGCAGGGCCTCAAACGCGGTGTGCGTCGCGTGGGCCGGCAGCAAGCACGCCATCCCAGGCCGGATCGTTCGCCATCTTCCCTCGACCAGCACCTTCCCGCGTCCGCCGAAACAGGCCAGAAAGTACCTGGTGTGTTGGTTCCTGCGGACAATCTGGTAAGGGGCGTGGGCTTCCGTGAGCCCCGCGTGCATGATTCCGTGGTGTGCCAGTGCCGGGCACACGGCGTAGTGTTTCAACCAGGGCCTCGGCTCCTCGGTTCCCAGCCGCACGCCGTCAAACGCCGTGCCCTTGCCATGCACCGTCACATCGCGTTCAAAGGTCGCCGCGGCGGATCCCGGCGGCACCCCGGTCGGATGGATCGCATCCATCGGAACTCCCGCCCTTTCGGCCGCCAAAGCCTGCTGACGAAAGCTCCGTGGTGACAGATGCCGGAACCTTCGGAATTGAGTGTTGAAGTGCGAGAGATTGTTGAATCCAGCTCCGAATGCGATTTCAGTGATGGATTGATCCGTGCCGATCAGGGCGCGGCTGGCATTGCGGATCTTGATCTCGTTCACGTAGTTTACGTAGCTGGCGCCGAGGTTGCGCCTGAAGAACTGGCTGAAGGCGGCTGGCGAGAGGTGGACCGCTCTCGCGACCTCGCCCTGAGTCAGGTCCGGGCCCAGATGCGCGTGGATGTAGGCCAGGATTTTTCCGAGTTTCCCGTTCGCCTCGACCGAGCTGGGCGCTTGAAAAACATGGGCTGCCAGCGACCGCGTGTCCTGACTGCGGGCAATGCTCTGAAGCATCTCCAGCAGGGTGTCCAGCCGCCGCAGCGAGCCATTAGGCTCCTGCTGAAGCACCACGAACAGCTTCTCCACTTCCCGGCGCGCCGCCCCGAGTACCTCCAGCCCTCGCCGTGCCGCCGCCAGCAGCTTCGCGATCTCTCGAAATTCGGGGAGCTTGCAGAAGGCTTCGCCCCACTCGTCTGGTCGGAATTGCACCACAAGCGATCGCGCTCCGGGGGCTGCGTCCTTGTGCAAGGCCCAGCAATGCGGCGTGTTGGAACCCAGCAGGCACAAATCGCCGTCTGTGAACTCCGCCACCGAATCCCCGACGAACCGCATCCCTCTACCCTGCGATATCAACGTCAATTCCACCTCCGGATGGTAGTGCCACTTGAACGGATAATTCGAAATGTCGAACTCCCGAAACGTGAGCGACGATCCGTGATCCTTGGGCACTTCCTCGTAGCGGATGCTTCCGCTTTTAGTGATCGGCACCATAACGTCTGTTTGCTTTAGTTTGTTCGCGCTATTAAGAGAAGCTGAGACTCGGTTGTTGGCGGACGGATGCACGAAGTGAGGATTTCCGATGCCAAGCGCTCCAGTTCGGCTCAGCCACGCTCATGGCGTGGTTGCCGGGAGATGAAGTCCTCTCCTCATGCTCGATGAATGTGCGTTCGAATCGGATCGTGATTGAACCAAAGCTTGTTCGTGCATTTCCCGCCAGGCAGCTTCGATTTTCGACGAGCAGCGGCGGTGAAACAGGATTGTAGCGCATAAGCCGGGATTAAGCGGGCTGACGTTATTGCCGATATTCGGAAAGGATTCTAATTCAATTGCTTCCTGCACACATGCCTTGGATGCACCTTGAAATATCGAATATCACCATGATTTCCGTGTCCGATTGCGGGGGACCATTGCGGGTGCATCCTGAGACCGCCCCGGTTCCCATTGCGGGAGGAGCGCGGCGTTTACGCCGCTTCAATGAGCGCAAACCCGCAGGGCAATGATTTCACACAATCAGAATGCACATTGAAGCGACCTGAAGGTCGCGCTCCGGGGGACAGTGTCAGGATGCACCCGACCGTTGCTGAACTTTTATTGCCCGCTTGACGCGCTCGCCGCCACCCAACACCTTTCCCCATGCGCATCCACTTCTTCGGAGCCACACGAACCACGACCGGTTCCATGTATCTGTTCGAGATCAATGGCAAACGTCTGCTGCTGGAGTGCGGTCTGTTCCAAGGCAAACGCAACGAATCGATCGAACGCAATCGCAAGTTCCCGTTCGATCCTCGAACCGTGGACGCCGCCGTTCTCAGCCACGCGCACATTGATCACTGCGGGAATTTCCCGAATCTTTGCGCGCAAGGATTCGAGGGCAATATCTATTGCACCTTCGCCACGCGTGATCTCGCCAGCATCATGCTGGAAGATTCCGCGCAGATTCAACAGGCCGACGCCGCGTTCGTTTCGAAAAAACGGGCCGAGCACGGTCTTCCACCGGTCGAACCGCTCTACACCGCGATCGATGCCGAGAAAGCGCTCCGCCAGTTTGTCGCCATCAACTATGATCGGCCCTTTCCAGTGCTGGACGGTGTGACGGTCACTTTCCGTGATGCCGGACATATCCTGGGTTCAGCTCAGGTTGTTCTCGACGTCCAGGAGCACGGGCGCAAGTTTCGTTATCTGTTCAGCGGCGATGTCGGGCGCGGGGGCGACGATATTCTCCGCGATCCTGTCGCTGTGGAGCGCGTGGATTATCTTCAAGTCGAAAGCACTTATGGCGCACGCGAGCATTCGCCGAAAGTGAATGCCGATGAGCATATCGCCCGGCTCGTGGGCGATACGTTGAAACGCCAGGGTAAAGTGATCATTCCGGCTTTTTCCGTCGGGCGTACCCAACAGATTGTTTACACGCTGCATCAGCTCACGCTCGCCGGGCAGTTGCCGCCAGTGCCGATCTTTGTGGACAGCCCGCTAAGCGTGAATGCCACGGAGATTTTTCGGCTGCACCCGGAATGTTTCAACGACAGCATCTATCAATTCCTCCGCGAGAAGGCCAACCCGTTCGGCATGGAAAACCTCACCTACATCCGCGAAGTCGGGCTTTCCCTCAAACTGAACGATCTTAAAGAGCCGTGCATCATCATCAGCGCCTCGGGCATGGCTGAGGCCGGGCGGGTGCGCCATCACTTGAAGAACAACATTGGCGATTCTAAAAACCTGGTGCTCTTCGTTGGCTACTGCGCCGAACACACGCTTGGCGCGCAGATCCTTTCCGGACGAAGCCCAGTCAACATCTTCGGCGAGCCCTATGAAGTCCGCGCCCAGATCGCTTCCATTGACTCGTTCTCCGGTCACGCCGACAAAAACGAACTGCGCCGTTACGTCCAGGGAATCAGTGGCGACCTGAAGAAGATTTGCGTGATTCACGGCGAGGAATCCCAAGCGCTCGCCTTTGCGGAAACACTGCGGGGAATGAAGCCCAGAGCGGGAGTGATCGTGCCCGAATATCAACAGATCGTGGAGATTTGAGTGGGGTGCAGCTGGTTTGGAATTTGGACTTTGGCGCGCAAGCAACGATCTTGTTTCATGAGTGTCTCCGGTGAAATGGTTTTTGGAATTCTCGTCGTGCTCCAACTCATCGGCCTGAGCATCGCTGCGTGGTTCGTTATGAAACGAAAATAAACCCGTGCCCGTAGCGAGCGAGGCGTCGGCTACAGCTTAAATCCACAGTTCGCGACAATCACAACCGTTGCCGTTGCTCGTCCAGGCGTTTGGCCGAGATCGGGAACGCGGTGCCCAGTTCCTGCGCAAACAGGGAGACTTTGAATTCCTCCAGCATCCAGCGAAACGTCTCCAGCTCGCGCCGCGCTGCTTCGCTTTTGGGCGGTGTCGCTGACAGCTTTCTCCACGTTTCCAAGTAAGGGCTCAATTGTCGGGCGCGCTCCTGATCCTTCACCGGATTCAGCGCGGCGCGTTCCATTCGGGTCAACAGCGCCTTGAGATATCGCGGCACTTGCGGCAGTTGTTCGAACGGAATCGTTGCCAGAAAATCCGGCGGCACAAGGGCGTTCAACTCGGCAGGCCACGGGCTGCTGGGCCGCGAAGCTGACGAATTGCCCAACTGTTTCAAATCCGACAACGTTCGTGCGCGTGGTTCGGCAGCCTTGGCAATCGGTCCACAGCGACGCTGAATTTCCTGCCGCAGTTTCAAAATCAATCCGACGCGGTCGATCAACTGCGTCGCCAATCCCGGCAGACAGCCGCGCGTCGTCTCCAAAGCCGCGCGAAAATGCGCTTCCGTTAGCGCGGGAAACACCTCCTGCGGCAGCACGTGGCGTTTCAAATTCTCGAAGGCGCCCGCCGCCAGTTCGTCCACCGAGCAGAAGTTTGCGAGCAGCGGTTCGTAGCGGGACAATGTGCGCAGATCTTTCTGTAACCACGCGAAATCCTTTTGCAGCGACATCGTCACGAGCCATTGAATTCCGCCGATGCTCGCACGCCGTGCGGCTTCCTGGCTGTGATACAGCCGCACGCAGACGCCGCCGCTTTCGGCAGCCAGTCCAGGCCAGGCGTAGAGCGGCACGGTTCCAGACGCGCTGACCGTCAGGCGCTCCGGCAAATCGCCAAATGTCCAGCCGGTTAAATGAAACCGTTCCCACTGTTGCGCCAGTCGCGTCCAGGCCGGATCTTCGCCCTTCGATTCCACCTTGGTTTTTTCCAACGCCTTGCGCAGTTGGCCGAGATCGCGACTCGCTCCGAGCGATTTCTTATCGTGGCCCATCACTTCGATGCGCGGCCGCAAGTGCGCTGGAATGGCATCGGCGGGCCACGCGTTGGCGGGAATCTGAATGCCGTAACGCTGATGAATGAATCGCGCGAGATCGTCCTGCAACGAATCGCCTGTGGGCTGAAGTTCGCGCGCGATTTCGGCAACCTTGGGCGGAAACGGCATCAATTCGCGGCGCAAGGCTTTGGGCAAAGCGCGCAGCAATTCGCTGATCTGTCCTTCGCGCAAACCGGGCACCGCCCATTCCACACTCGCCGGCGAAACCGTTTGCGCCAGGCTGAATCCGAGTTTCACCGTGACACCGTCCTGCTCTTCGCCGGGCGTGTATGCGTAACTCAGCGCGACCGGCTGGCCACCGAGCGGAACCGCATCTGGAAATGCTTCGGCATCGTAATTCAAACCTTCCGTTCCTCCGGTCAGATCGGCTTCGGCGATGCGCAACGCGTTCCGATTCGATTCGTCGTGCAGAAAGCGGTTGAGTTCAGCAACCGACGAAATATTTGTCAGCCGCTGGGCGTAAAAATCAAACAACCTGTGATCAAGATTGCCGAGGTCGTGCCGGCGAACGCGCGTTTGCCACGTTTCAATCTTCTGACGCACCTGACGATTGTGTTCGAGAAAAGCATACTGCGGCGGCAGTGCGGGCTTGCGAGTGACCGCGCTTCTTAGAACGCGAACGTCATCTTCGTCGTCATCTTCTGCGGAGTTGCCTCGGCGGCTGGTGGGAAGCAAATCCTCCTCAACCAAAGCGGACCGGATGAAAATCTCGGTCGCCTCGCGCGGGTTGATGTTTCCGTAGGCGACTTTCCTCTGGTTCACTTCCAAGCCGTAGAGCGTGATCTTTTCATCCGCCAGAACATTGCCTGCG
>JBQCEJ010000187.1:0-11544 GCA_051960355.1 Verrucomicrobiota bacterium
GACAGGGCCGAAAAGGCGAGCCGACCCAAGTGCCGAACGATTGACAGGGTCGCGCCCTCAGGCGTGTGCGGCCTCCTTGCAAATTCAAACGCAACCCCTCCAACCTCACGCCGTCTTCTCGGCGAGCGCTTTGTTCAGGGCTTCTTTCACCGCATCCAAACGCGCGGGCAGTTCGATCGGCTGGTTGGCGTAGTGCGAAGGGAATCCGAGTTCGTTCTGGTGATACTTCACCTTCGTTTCAATGAATTTCAAACCATGCGCGGTTGAGATCACCACAACTTTTTCGGACTTATCAATCTTGCCAGCCTTGAGCAATTTGATCAAAGCCGCCAACGCGACGCCGGTGTGCGGACACGTGAACATTCCCGTACGATCGGCCAAGGCGGCGGCATCGGCGAGTTCTTCTTCGGTCGCCTGCTCCACGATTCCATTGAACTGCTTCAAGGTGCGGATCGCCTTCTGGATGCTGACCGGGTTCCCAATCTGGATCGCGCTGGCCAACGTCTTCTGCGCCTGAATCGGCTCGAAGGTTTCAAAGTTGTTGAGATAAGAGCGATAGAGTGGATTGGCACGTTCCGCTTGCGCCACAACGATGCGAGGCAGCTTCGTGATCAGGCCCAAATCCTTCATCATCAGCAAACCATTGCCGAGCGCGGACACGTTCCCGAGATTGCCGCCGGGAATAATCATCACGTCGGGCACCTGCCAGTCGAACTGCTGAACGATTTCGATGCCGACCGTCTTCTGACCTTCGACGCGCAGGGAATTCATTGAGTTGGCCAGGTAAAGCGTTTCGTCCTTGGTGATCTCCTGGACCAGTTTCATGCAGCCGTCGAAGTCGGTGTCGAGATACAACACCAGGGCGCCGTTCGCCACAGGTTGAATCAATTGCGCCAGAGAAATTTTTCCACGCGGCAACAGCACGATGGATTGAATGCCCGCCGCGGCGCAATAAGTCGCCAGCGCGGCGGAAGTATCGCCAGTGGAAGCGCAGGCCACGGCTTTGATCGGTGCGCCTTCGGAGATCATTTGCTTCACCTGCGAGACCAGCACGGTCATGCCAAGGTCCTTGAATGAGCCGCTGTGAGTGTTGCCGCAAAGTTTGATCCAGAGATCCTCCAGGCCGATGATTTTCCCGAAGCGCTCCGCCCAGAACAGATTGGTGCCGCCTTCGAACAGCGACACGACGTTCTCGTTGGCGATCTGTGGGAGAATCCATTCCTTCTTGCCCCAGACACCGGAGCCGTAGGGCCACTCATTGCTTTTGTGGCGCTTTTCAAAGAGCGCCTTCCACTCCGTCGCACTGCGATCTTTCAACGCTGCCGTATCGTGCTGAACTTCCAGCAGCGAGCTACAGCGCTTGCATTGGTACACGATCGTGTTCAGCGGATAGGTTTGTCCGCACTCCGGATTGATACATTGGAACCAGGCTCGGTATGGCATTTTTGTTGTTTGCGCCGGGCAACGGCACAAGCATCGTCACAGCATGCCGTGTGGTGACGCCCATTTCAAGACAGCAACGCAGTGGGATGACCGAACACCCGGGCGGTCGTAGCTTGGATCAGGAATGCCGGCATTGGACTCAAGCCCCGGTGGCCAGAAAGCGCCATGGACGTGGTTGAGCCCTGATTATTCAAAATAAAAACCCGCAAAAGATATGCGGCAAATGAAGAGGTGCACCGGCCCTGCGTCTCATCTGTGTATGAAAAAACTACTCTTAGTTGCAGCGGTCCTCGTGGGAGCTGTTTCAGCTTCCCAGGCAGGAGTGCACTTCAGCATCGGGATTGGAATCCCAATGCCGCCGCCCGTTGTCATTGCACCGCCGGCACCGGTTTATTATCCGGCACCGGTTTACGCGCCAGCTCCGGTTTATGTGCCGGCTCCGCCGGTCGTCTGTGCGCCACCCGTCATCGTCCAACAACCCCGCTACTACGGTCCGAGTTACTATCCCGGCCCTGGCTCCGGTGGGTATTGGCATGGACGAGGCCATGACCGGCATGATGACCACGGCGGCCATTGGAATCACTACCGCCATTAAAAGGACCGAAGATCATCGATAAAACACAGCCGAAACGTGAGTCACGTTTCGGCTCTTTTCTTTTATCAGAGCAAGCCCGCAGAGCGCTGGCCACATCGCATTCTCGAATCAGTCGTGACGATGAGCCGGTGAGAAACTTGGGGACGGATTCGAATGACGCGTCCGCAGCTCAAGCCGGGACGCGTTGATCGTTTGCGAAAGCAACTTTACTGGAGTTTCAGCGGCATCTGAACGAGTTGCGAATACAGACCCGAAAGCAATTCACCCGTGTGTTGTGATCGCACGTCGTTGCCGAACCGGACCGTCGCGCCCGCTTCGAAAGTGCGGATCATTTTACAGAAAGTGCTGTTCACCATGATGCCCAGCAATTCGCCGGTTTTGCTGAAAACCAGATCGCCACGGGACGGATTGAATTTTCCAAAAAGTCCCTTGAGGAAACTGTTGTCGAGCTTCACATAATCCGGCGTGCTCAGATCGATTTGGAATCGACACTCGCCGTAATAGCCGTCGTTCGCGCCGACCAACACCGCGTCCTGGAATTTGAAAGGATCGGCTGAAATCCGATAAACTTTCGCGCCCAACGTGCGAGCGTCCGTTTCGCTCAAGGGCATCCAGACAACCCGCGGATCGCGAAAACTGAATGACATGGAGGCAACAGGCACCTGCGCGGTTTTATGAGTAAGCACGCCGTTCACGCCTTCCCATTCCGTGCCGGGAGCGAACAACACCAACGGCGTGTCCTGCACGTGACACAACGCGTAACGGTTGGTTCCGTCACTGACCAGCACCGTCGTGGTTTCTTTGCGGCGGCCGGTTTCATTTCCGAAAAACCCGGAACGCCAGGCACTGATCCGGGCCTCGACACGATTGCTCACGAAATCGTTGAAGATTGTGTTGGGCGCCAGGGGACGGTTCTCGCGAATCTCCTCGGCCAGTTGACTGGATTTACTGGCGAGAACTTTCACACCTTCCGCGAGCTTCGCCTTTTCTTCCCGTTCAACCTTTACCTGTTCCTGCATTGCCAGCGCCTGTTCATTGGCGTGGCGTCGCTCCACCTCGGCGACCTGAAGCTGGGCGGTCAGTTGCTGCTTTTCATTCAGCACCATCTGATTGCTCTGCGACAATTGTGCGAGCTGTTGTTGCAAGGCAGCGGCTTGTTCCGCCTGCTTGCGTGCTGCGGCCGCCATTTCGTCGAGCTTCTCTTTGGAAAGCAACGCTTCCCCGGAGGTGCTCTGAAGGTCTTGGTTCAGCTTCTGAATGTTGGACTGTGCGGCGGCATATTGCTGCTGAAGCGTGGCTCGTTCCTGCTGCAGGCGCTGCGCCTGTTCCTCACGAGATTGAACCTGTTCCTGCAACGTTTTGGCGAGTTGTTCTCGCGATTCAAGTTGCTGCTGCAAGCGCTGGGCCTGCTGCTCGCGCTGATCGGCCGCCGTGCGGGCCTGAGTCAATTGGTTGAGCAACTGGTCGCGTCCTTTGCGCTCTTCGTCCAAGGCCAGTCGCATGGCGTCGGCCAGATCTTTGCCGCTGCTTTCCACCTGGTTCGTCGAGGCTGTGACCCCGACCGTTCGCGACGCGCCTTCGCTGGTCACGCGATTGATGTCGGGCGACGAAAAGATCAACAGGCTGACGAGCAAAAAGTCGCAGATGACAATCAGGATGCTGCGATTCATAAGCGGGCCGCCATGGGCTGATTCGCGGATTCGGCGGCCAGGCTTTCCTGCTCGACTTCAGATTCCAGCAAGAGCTTCCGGCAGGCCGGCCGCAGATGGACGATTTTGAACAGGGATACAAACAGGATGCCAAAGGAAGTGGAGGAATAGGCCACCATCAGGCTGAACTGCTGGGTGTGATCCAGGGAAAACAGGACGAACGAAATGATCGTTCCCAGGAAGCCGAGATACAAGCCGGAGTCGAACAAATGCTCCTCGTTCTTGAGCAGTTTGAGCTTGATGCTGGCCCGGACGCGTTGGCGGCGGATTTCGGCGAGCTTCACGACGGAGGCGGTGTAGAGCAAGCCCTGCACCGTGAAGAACAGCAGCATGATTAATTTATTGGTTGGGTTCATAATCGGGGACTTGGCACTGGCTTTTCCAGCCGAGGCGGCACCGCCCGCCATGGGCAAATGCAACCGAATCGGAGTATCCGCTCTCTGGCTTTCCTGAGCGAGAAACGGCTCGCTCAAGAGGAGCACAACCAGCAGGAAACCCAGCGCAAACAAAAATTCACGGGCAATGTGAAACCCGCGCACTTGCAACGGACGCTCCAAAACCGAAACCGCTGGTCGCGCAAAATGCAGCGCCAGCGCCAGCAGGAATCCGCCCAGCAAATACAAGAACCATTTCACGGTCAGCGCCATCGCCGGGATTTGCAGGCACCATCCGACCAGCAACGGTTGGAATTTTGCGATGTGCAATCTGTGTTGCTGTCCGAGCAGCTCGTTCAGGCCACCCGCGCCATAGCGGAGGCTGACACCCAAATCGTTCCAACCAGTCTGGCTCAAACTGGTCAGGTATTTGGCAACTGCTGATGGGTTACCAGAAAGGTGAACGGCGGAAAAAAGAATCGGCAAGCGCGTTCCGGCCTGGCGAACCAGATTCGCCTGAAGTCTCAGGGTTTCAAAACCATCGATCGACTCCAGCATCACTGTCAATTGCCCCCAATTGAACCGTTGCCCCAGCGACATCAGATCCATCAGGCATTGTTCCAGCGGCTGAGTGTTGCCACCGCGATTGGCCTCAAGTGCCGCCGCCAACAGCGCGTTGCTTAACTCGGTGCTGAGATGACGATTTTCCAGCAACACACCGCCCATTGCGAGTGCAGCTTCGAGTGCCTGGCCCGATGAGGATTGAACCGCGGGAAACAGGACTGTGTTCGTTGCGGCGCGAAACTTCAGAAGTTCCTGCACCGCGCGATCATTGGAGCGTTCCAGCAATGCGAGCGCTTTCTCACGATTCTCGGTTCGAATGAAAAACTCCGTGACAAATTGCGGTTCGCCCGAAGCGGCATTGGCCCGAAACAGCTCTCCCACAGCACCGGATTCCGTGACACCAAAAGCTTTGAGGTTAGGATTCTCCCGCGCCACTGTGGCGATCTTCGATTCTAATTGATCGACACCGCGCAGCTTTTCCAGGCGCGCCGCCTGGGAGATCATTTGAGCCGCGCCCAGATTGTTTGCGTCCGCCAAAGCCGCGCCTTCGTCAATCAACGCGTGCGAACCTTTCCCGGCGGCTTCCAGGATAACATCATCAACGGCCCGCAAGTGCACAGGCACGAGCAGACCACAAACAGCCATGGACAAACCAAGAATGGCGCAGACGAAAAACCAAAGGCGATGACTCATCGTAAATTCTTCTGATCGTAACGCACTTTTGCGCGAGTTCCAGCTTAGACTTTGGGTTGAACCGGTTCATTCAGAAAAAAAACGGGCCGATTGCTGCTGGTGGTTGCTGCGTTCGCCGCGCTGGGGTGCATCCTGACACTGCCCAGGTTCACATTCCAGGAGGAGCGCGGCGTTTACGCCGCTTCAACGTGCGCAAACCCGCAGGGCAATGATTTCACACAATCAGAATGCATGAAGCGACCTGAAGGTCGCGCTCCGGGGGGCATTGTCAGGATGCGCCCCTCGCGCTGGGAACTGGTTCAAACAACTTGCGGCCACTCACTGCTCTTGCCATGCTTTAACCCGCACCAAATTGCACGGCTCTGTTGGCCTGCATCTGACTGCCTAGCGCGTTGTTATGTCGCAACAAAGACTGAAGATCCTGCTCATCGAGCATGACCCGGGTTTTACCCGGACGGTCGGAGATATGATCAATCAGGCGCGTGAACTTTCCGCCGATATTTCCCTCGCGTCCGATTTACACGCGGGCTTCTCCGTGCTCAGGAACAACCATTTCGATGTCATCGTGCTGGACGTCGCGATTCCTGATGGCGCGGGACTCGCGAACATTTCTTTGTTGCGAGCCGAAGCGCCGCGCATGCCGATCATCGCCGCGGGAGAGGACGATAATGAAACGGTGGCAGTCGAAGCCGTGCAGGCCGGCGCTCAGGATTATCTTGTGAAAAACCAACTCACCGCCGGATGGCTGGAGCGCTCGATTCGTTATGCGATTGAGCGGCATCGAATGGACATGGCGTTGCTGGCGGCCGAGGAGAAATACCACGGCATTTTCGATCATCTGGTGGAAGGGATTTTCCAGACGACGCAGGACGGCCGTTATCTTTTGGCCAATGCGGCTCTGGCGCGCATTTATGGCTACGCTTCTCCCGAGGAATTGATGCGCAGTCTGACCGACATTGAGCACAGCCTTTATGTGGACGAAGCCCGGCGGGATGAGTTCATCCGCCTGATGCAGGAATCCGACACCACGACCGGGTTTGAGTCGCAGATCTATCGCAAGGACGGCAGCATCATCTGGATTTCCGAAAATTGCCGGGCCATTCGCGACGCCAAAGGCACCATTCTTTATTACGAGGGAACGGTGGAAGACATCACGCAGCGGCGGCAGGTGGAAGAGAAGCTGCGCAAGTCCGAATCGGTTTACCATTCGCTGGTGGAAACAATGCCGCAGAATGTTTTCCGCAAAGACCTCCAAGGGCGGTTCACTTTTGCCAATCAGCAATACTGCAAGCATTACAACTGCACGCTGGACCAGATCCTGGGAAAAACCGACTTCGACTTCTTCCCTGCCGAACTGGCCGAGCAGTATCGGCGCGACGATTGGCGGGTGATGGAAACCGGCCAGAGCTACGAGATCGTCGAGGAGCATCATCCGCTCGGGCAAAAGAAACGCATCGTTCAAGTCGTCAAAACCCCGCTGTATGGAGCGGAAGGCAAAATCATCGGCCTGCAAGGAATTTTCTGGGACATCACCGCGCAACGAGAAGCCGAAGAGCGCACGCGCCGCGCCAATGCGCTTCTCGCCAAGCATCGCAAGGAACTTCGCGAGAAGAACCAGCAATTGGAAGAAGATCTCGTGATGGCCCGGGAAATCCAACTGACGATGCTGCCGCAGCAATTTCCGGTTTTCCCGCGCACCGCCGATGCAGCCGACAGCGCGCTGCGATTCACCCATCGTTACCTGCCGACTGGCGCGGTCGGTGGCGACTTTTTCACGGTTTCAGCGCTTTCCAGCAACGAAGCCGCGGTCTTTATCTGCGATGTCGCCGGACACGGCGTTCGTTCCGCCTTGGTTACCGCCATGGTTCGTGCGCTGGTGGAAGAATTGAAACCGCTGGCAGGTGAACCCGGCGATTTCATGACCAAGCTCAACCGCGATCTGCACTCCATTCTCAAACACGCCGGAACGCCGTTGCTGACTACCGCCTTTTATCTCGTCGCCAATTACAAAACCGGCACGATGCGTTACACCAACGCCGGCCATCCCAAACCGCTCCACCTCCGGCGCGGCGGCAATCGCGTGGAACCGCTGGTAAACATCGGCGGCAAAAGCCAGCCGGCGCTCGGCCTCTTTGAACACGCGCCGTATCAAACGTCCGAGGTCACTCTCACGCCCGGCGACCTGATCATGCTGTTCACCGATGGCGTTTACGAGGTGCAGGCCGAAAATCAGGAACTCTACAGTCAAGGGCACCTGATCGAAACCGTGCAACGCCACATCCAGCTTCCAGCGTCCACGCTGTTCGACGTCGTCATTTCCCAGGTGCAACAGTTTGCTGCCGACGGCAAATTCGCCGATGACGTTTGCCTGGTTGGCTTGGACGTCGCTCGGATCGGTGAACCCGAAGCTTAGGCACACGCCAGCCGCGCCGAGCAATGCTCCGCGCTCCGGATCCCAATCCGATCACGGCTCAGTTGGGATTACCAAAAATTACCGATCCTTAACCCTTCGCGTCAGACTTCCTCCGAAGACACGACTTAGGCAAAACACCCCTTTACGGAATTCAACTCTGGACTAGAATTAATGCGGAACTGAGGGAGCAGTTTCCGCGAATGGACCTGAAGAATACATCACCAGGGTCTGCCATTGGATGCCGTTTCAAAGGCACCCGTCACTCGACTAACGTTTTCTCCCCCACCCTTGAGCCGTTCTCGCGGGTGTTTTCAACAACCAGCATTCCTCAACCTGAAAGGATCATCCCATGGACCTGCATCATCCCCTTGTGCGTGAGTTTCCCGAACACCGTGAAATCATTCGCCGCCTGAAAGGCTCCAGCGATCATTTCCGCCACATGTATGACGAGTATCACCGTCTGGACGACGAGATCTGCCGCATCGAAGAAGATGTCGATTTCGCCACCGACCAGGAAATCGAAGAACTGAAAATGCGCCGCGCGAAACTCAAAGACGATCTGTATCACCTGATCCGGAACGCGCCGCCGCTGGCACCAATGCGCAATACCAGCAGCGTTGCGCGTGCCAGCCAGGCTCTCTAAGCCGGAACGATGCAGTTGCGACGGGCCGTTCCCAATACGAACCCTCCGAAGTCAAATTGGGGCGCGGCATTTATGCCGCTTCAGGGTTACTCACGGTTGAGGGCTCGAGAATGATGTTTCAAATCACGTTTGAAGCGGCCTGAAGGCCGCGCGCCAGCGGCACGAGATTCGAATTCAACTGCCATAGTTCCGGCTAAGCCGTAACAATTCAGTTCAGATCGTGTCAATTGGCAGATTCGCCGCAGCGTAGGCGAAGGAGCGCGGCATTCATGCCGCTTCAGCAGTGGTCACTGTTTGGTGTTCGGAAAGTGCCGGGGTGATTCACGCTGAACCGGCACGAATGCGGTCTGAAGCCCGCGCTCCGGCTGCAGTGCTCTTCCAGTTACTGATCACGCTGAGCTGGATTAAGGTGATTAAGCCGATTCAGCGGCTGCCTCCGCTTCAGACGCGAGGAGATTTCGGTGTCTCCTTCGGTGAGAGCATTTTGGAGGGAAAAGCTTTTGATGCCCAGAAGCAACGTCGGTCCGACTCGCTCGGAGCCCGCTTTGACGCTGATGATTCGGGAACGTCCGATCAGGCTTCCGTTCGCGCGGGCGTCCTCGAAGGATGAGCCCAGATTCGAATCCCAAACCCGGATCTGCGCCAGCACCCGATGTCCTGCCACGAAATCTGGTAGCATCACCGGAGCAGGTTCAAACAATCCCGCCATTGCCGCATCAGAATCCGAATAGAACGGCCTCGGCACGCCAACGGCAGTCATAGAGGAAGCGCTCGTCCCAACGTAAAGCTGCGCGCAGAAACTGGAACCCGCCAGGAGCGTCTGACAGTCCGATTGGAACACCCGTGCAATGGGAACGACAACCAGATTTCCTTCCCGGTTTGTATGTGTGTTGGCAACGAGGCTGAATTCCAAATAGCCCGGCAAGGGCTTGCGAGCAGGTTCCAGTGTGAGGGTGATGTCAGCCGGAGGGAGTTGAGACGTGACGTAAACACCCGGGAAAGTAAAAATGGGCGCAATGGATCGAGTATCATCGGTACGAATGTAGTATTGCTGACCTGCTTTCAGGCTCACTTCGACAATCCCTGAATACGGTGCGCTATAGACCCGGTTCTCATTGCTTCCCAATCTGTGTAAATCCGAGAGATTCGTTCCGGTGAACACGTCTATGGGGAAGCCCTGCATCTCTCCAATTGCCTTAAACCTCACCCTCTGAGAATGCGCGGGAGTCCATTTCCACCAACGCGTGAGTTGAGCCGCATTGGTGGTGTGCGATGGCTCACCCAGTTCTGCTGAAGCCCACGCTGTAGTGAAAAAGTAATTGGTCGCCCTCGTCTCCGGCGGAATCGTTGTCGCGCGGGCGAAATCGTCATTCTCCGCATAAACATCGAACTGCGTTGCGGGCGTTTCGCGAACGATTCCGCTGCTGTTGGTGCTGCGAGCCCAGACGAAATACGTTCCTACATTGGTTGGGGTCCAAGTTCCCCAAAAAGGTGGCGCGTCCAGGGAACCCAGCAGCATTAACTGTGTCTGGTATCCCGGGAAAAACTGAGTGGGGACCTGATGTCCTAATACAAATTCAACCCGGAACGGAGGACTGTCGGTTTCGTAAAAAAACGCACTCACTTCCAACGGCCATCCAACGTTCCCGTGTTGAGCATTTGTGGGATAAAGCTCCAGCGTCTGCGGCTCCAGGCTCCAGGAAATGAGGCCGGAAGCGTTCCCTTGGAAAAAGTAGGTCACTCCTGGTTCCGCGAGAAAAGACACAGGAGGAGGAGAAACCGGCTCCAGTGGAATGCTGAGAATCGGCCACTGGTTGGTGCTGCTTTCTACGAGAAGCAACTTTTCCAGGTTTTCAAGAGCGTTGCCTTTGTACACCGCCACTTTGGAATCCGGAGATTTGAGTATCACGCTCGTCCGCACGCCATAATGCGCCGTCCACTTCCACCAGACCGAGTGAGACGCTGCCACACCCGCGCTGACCTCAGGTTCACCTGCTTCGCCGGTGGCCGTGGAGGCGTCCACGGAGAATGCTTCGTTCGTCAAAGCACCGGAAATCGGCCTAGCTTGGGCGAAATCATCATTGACTGGTCTGAAGGTCGCGTTGACTGGAAAGGCCACCACCCTTTCGCCCAGAATATTGGTTCCCAGCGCATAGATCGCAGCCGTTCCCGGTTGTGACTGAGTGTAAACAAATTGAAAGGGCTCGTTCGTGGCCACGCCGAGCGAATTCGTTCCAGCGAAGGCTTCAATCGAAACCACTGGCTTGTTGGTGTCCGACGAAACGAATTCGAATGGAAATAGATCACCGGCCAATGGATTGTTGGTGCTCTGAGCAAACGCGAGGAGTCCTATTGGAAACAAGTCCAGAGTGAACTGGTAAGGGCCGTTGCCGTTGCAGGCAAGCGCGATATGATAGGTTTGCCCGGCGACGGCTGCGAATCGGAATTTGTGCGGCCAGGACGTTCGGTCATTCGGGATATAGAGCGGCGTGCCCGCTGGGACAGACGTCCAACTAACCGACGTCGACTGCGAAAAAGCGAGCAATGGCACTCGCAAGCTATGAGCTTCATCCGGTCCCACGGAAATGATCGGCCACGCGCCCGCAAAGGGGGGATGAGGGTTCACTTCGGCAATGGAACTGGATTGATAAAGCGGACCGGCATTCAACTCCGCCACCCCGTCCGCAGGCGCACTCCAATGCCACCAACGCACCACACTGAGCCAGTTACCAAAGGAGTTCTGATTCATACCCGACACAGATGTGGGAGCACCTGTCAGGTTGATGCCGGTGCTAAACGAAGGATTCGCGGGTGGACCGAAATCAAAATAAAAATTGCTTTCGAAGCTTAGAAAACCTGGGCGCATAATCCTCCAGATTACTCCGCCGGTGAAATTTGACAGAGTGACTGAGCCAGCGTCCACAAATTGTCCGAACGCCGCCCGCGGGACTGCCAACATTCCAATGGCCAATGCCAAACTCCAACCATGGAGTGTAAAATGGCGCTTTGCTTCTGAGTGAATGAAATGACCGACTCCCCTCCAAATCTTCATGAGGCAAAAGATGAGGAAATCCTCCGCCAATGCAATCCTATTCAGTCGGAATTTGACC
>JBQCEJ010000188.1:0-4668 GCA_051960355.1 Verrucomicrobiota bacterium
GCCGTGGCACCGAGCGCCACCAAGAGCTTGGGACGAATCAGGTCAATCTGCTCTTGCAGATAAGGAATGCAGGTCTGCATTTCCTCAGCCGTGGGCTTGCGGTTGCCCGCGCTCTGCCCGGGCGTATCCGGGCGGCATTTCAAAATATTCGCTATGTAAACGGAGTCGCGGCTCAAACCCATGGTCTGAATGATTTTCGTGAGCAACTGACCCGCCTTGCCGACGAATGGTTCGCCTTGCTCATCTTCGTCCGCGCCGGGCGCTTCTCCGACGAACATCAGTTCGGCGTTAATATTGCCCACTCCGAAGACAACGTGCTTTCGCGCCGCAGCCAGATGCGGACATTTAACGCAAACCAACGCGCGTTCGCGCAGTTCCGCGAAGGCCGCAGCCTTGGCTTCGGGACTGAGCGGGGCGGCACCAACGGCGGGTTCGGTCGCGGCAGGAGTTGCTTGGATAGCTGCAGGCGCGGGCTTCGGGAGAACGGGTTTAGGAGTAACCGGCGCCGGTGGGGCGATTGGAGCTGGGACCAAGCGAGCAGGAACGGGAACGGCAGCTTTACGAGCGGCCACGCGCGGGGCTTCACTCAGAGTTGCCAGAGTTTCCGGCGACACGGAAACAAAACGAACACCCTGCGACTTGAGGCTCTGCAAATGCTCAATCGTGGAATCAAGGAGTTGGCGATACGCATCGGACATCACCAACATCCTAGTTCGCCCCGGCCCAACCGCACGATCTTTTTTGAGCTTCGGCGGAGCAATCGACCCAAGCGTTTTTCTCCCGCGTTACCCGGTGGCCATTGTCGTGCCACTCACCAAGCGCGGGCGTATTGCGGTGGTGGAGGAACCGCGCCTGGGTGATTCAATTCGCGGGCTGCATGCGCCGGCCAATGTGGATCGCGCAGAAATGCCCGCGCGAGCAGTATGAGATCGGCCCGGTCTTCGCGAAGAATCTCGTTGGCCTGGGCGGGCGTCGTGATAAATCCCACCGCGGCAGTGGCAATTCCCACCTCGCGGCGAATCTGCGCGGCGAACGGCACTTGATAACCCGGCTCCACTGGAATTTTCGCGTCAGGCACGCCACCGCCAGAACTGCAATCGATGAGGTCAACGCCTTCCGCTTTCAAGCGGCGAGAAAGTTCCACGCTTTGATCAATGTCCCAACCGCCCGGAACCCAGTCCGTGCAGGAAATCCGAACGGTCAGCGGCAGCCGATCCGGCCAGACGGCGCGAACCGCCTGAGTGGTTTCCAGCAGAAAACGGATGCGGTTTTCGAAACTGCCGCCGTATTTGTCCGTGCGTTGATTGCTGAGTGGCGAGAGAAATTCATGGAACAAATAACCGTGGGCAGAATGCAGTTCGAGCCATTCACAACCGGCTTGCAACGCGCGTTGGGCCGCGGCAACAAAATCGTTTCTCACCCGCGCAATTTCTGCCTCGGTCATTGCATGCGGCACTTTCGGAAGATCGCCTCCGAATGCGATCGCACTGGGCGCAATCGTCGGCCAACCGCCCGCGTTGTCCGCCAGGTGCGCGCCGCCATCCCAAGGGCGAGCAGCGGAAGCCTTGCGGCCGGCATGAGCGATCTGGATTCCCGGAACGGCCCCGTATTGTTTCATCAAACGGTTGATACGTGCGATAGGTTCGACATGCTTTTCCGACCAGATGCCAGCGTCGCCGGGAGTGATTCGGCCTTCTGGCGAAACTGCGGTGGCCTCGGCAATCACCAAACCTGCGCCGCCAATCGCGCGAGCACCCAGATGAACCAGGTGCCAGTCATTGGCGACGCCATCGTCAGAGGAATATTGGCACATCGGCGAGACGCCACTGCGGTTGCGAAGCGTGACGGACTTGATCGTCAACGGTTGGAACAGATGCGGAACGTTTTGCATGAGAGTTCTTGTAACGCAGCTTTGCGGAAAATCAAATCGGAGAACTTTGCTGGTGGGAGTTTAACTCCAAGAACGCAAAAACGCGGAGCACGGCTCCGCGTTTTGATTCCAAACGTCTGAAAACTATTTCGCCGCTTGAGCGGTTCCCGGCTTCAAACCCAACGCCCACTCAATGCCGCCCAGCACATGAGCCTGATAGGTTTTGCTGATCTCCACAGAATTCTTCCGATCCTTCAACGTCGAATCCGTGTCGATGATGTCCTCGCGGTGGCCCAGCGAGGTGTAGAACACTTTGCCCGCGCCGTAATCCTTGCACCATGAAACCGGAAAATGCCCGGGCTCACGGGTTTCGGGATGTTTATCCATGATCAAGAGATCGTGAACTTTCGCGGGCTCGTAATTTTTGAACTGATAGATCTCTTCCTGCGAAAGGGTCCAGCTCTTTGCCAAGGACGCGTTCGCGGGATGCTTCGGGTCTTGATTCAGGCATTCCACACTCACCTGCGGACCGTGATGCTTGAACTCGCCGCCGAGCATTTCAATGTAGCCCGGCCAACCGTGAAAGGTATCGCTCGCGGCGTGAATGCCGATGAACGCGTGACCAGCCTTGATCCAATCGAGCAAGCCCTGTGGATCGGGAATAGGCAGATCACCGGTCGTGCTCGCGAAAACCAGGCCGTCGTAGTTCTTCAACGATTCGGGCGAGAGCTTTTGCAAAGCGGTTTTGAGTTTCGCGTTCCAATCCGCGTCGGCGACCTTCTCGGCCTCGCTGGCGTCGGGTTTCAATTTCGCCGCAAATCCCGTCGGAGGATGACCGGGCGGCTGCTCGACCAAGTCCACGGTGAACGCGCCACTGTCCTTGCCCAATTGTGTGATGACTTTTTCCAGTGTGGGAATGGAGCTGTGGCGGAAACCCGTGGTGGTCGTCACCACGAGCAGTTTTTTCGGAGCCGCCTGCAACGTTGTTGCCAGCAGACCGACAGCGAGAAGCGTGAAGAGTTTTTTCATTTTGAGTTGTGGTTAAATATCGACTTACGGTTCGTTTACGAATGGCAGCGGCCTGACCCAGATGTTGCGGAAGGAAACCGAATTGTTGTGATATTGCAACGTCAGCGGCAGCGCCGCGGGATGCGCTGAGTATTTGATCGGCACGCGCCAGTTGGTCGGGCCGCGATACGCCTGATGGTTCTGCACCACGACGCCATTTAAAATCACGGTGGCATAGGCAGGCGACAGCACTTCGCCCTTCGCACCAAAACGCGGCGCGGTGAAGATGATGTCGTAAGTCTGCCATTCGCCGGGCGGGCGGCAGGCATTGGCGAGCGCTGGGTGTTGCCCGTAAATCGCGCCCGTCGCGCCGTCCGCGTAGGTTCTGTTCTCGTAGCAATCGAGAATCTGAACCTCGTACAGGCCCATGAAATAGATGCCGCTATTGCCACGTCCCTGCCCGCTTTCCTTGGGCGGCACAGGTTCGCGGAATTCCAAATGCAACTGAACGTCGCCAAATTTGTCGGCGGTCACGAGATCGCCTTTGGCTGACGTCGCCACGCCATCTTCCAAAATCCACTGCGCCGGGCCGCCGGTTCTTTTGTCACGCCATTGGGACAAATCCTTGCCGTCGAACAACACGACTGCGTCGCTCGGCGGCGGCGCCATCTGGCTGAAAGTTCCCGGAGTGACCACAGGCGACTGCGGCCGCGCCGGATCGTGAATGTGCCACTTGCCGTCCGGCTGCATTAGCGTGTCTTGAAATCCCACGACGCCGTCGATGACGATTTCCTTAGGCTTTGGCGCAGGTTGAGCGACGACCATGTTGATGGCCACACTGGTGAGCAGAGTCGCAACGATTGCAGTTTTCATGATTTTAGTTCGGAGCGCGTGTTCAGCTCTTTTTCGGCAAGGCCGTCCAAGCTCCGCCGTGTTTGCTGCTTTCAACGCAGGTTTCGATGAAGGCAATGCCGGTCCAGCCATCTTCGACATTGGCATACTTGGAACCGTCAGAGTTGAATTTTTGACCCGCCTTCCACTTGCGCACGTCAGCTTCAAAGCAGCGATGCAACCGGGCGAAGGCGTCGTGGAACGCTTCGGGATGACCCGCGGGAATCGTCGGCTCCGCCATGAGATCGGCCGGCAAATCCTTCGGGAGAAAACCGTCGCCAGCGCTGACCGCGCCGCGCCAATAAACGCGGTCCGGCTGGTTCGGCAGGCAGATCGTGATGCTTTCCGGCTCTTCCTGGCGCCAGCGAAGCGAACCCTTGGAGCCCGCGATCGTGATGCCCAGATCGTTTTTCGAGCCGATGCAAATCTGGGACGCGCGCACCAGCGCTTTACCACCATTGCTGAGTTTGCAGTAAATCGTAAAATGATCATCCAGCGCGCGACCTTCCACGAACGTTTCCATCTGCGCGGAGACGTCCGTGACATCCAGCCCGGTGACATAACGGAGCTGCATGAGCGCGTGCGTGCCGATATCGCCGCCGCAGCCGGACCCGCCGGCGCGTTTGGGATCGACGCGCCAGGAAGCCTGCTGCTGGCCCGTGGCTTCCAGTTTGGTCGCCAGCCAGCCTTGAATGTAATAGCTGTCCACCCAGCGCACGTCGCCCAGCAACCCACTCTGCACAATGTAACGGCTGAACCGGCTGGTCCAATGTCCGAGATATGTGTGCGCCACGCCGAAGGGAACCTTGAGGGAACGCGCGGTGTTCACCAACTCATTGGCTTCGGTCAAATTCAGGCACAACGGTTTTTCGCAGAACACGGCGATGCCGGCTTTCATC
>JBQCEJ010000189.1:0-9766 GCA_051960355.1 Verrucomicrobiota bacterium
TGATCGGCTTGATTGGCAATGCCGGCCAGGCCAATTACGCCGCCAGCAAAGCCGGTTTGATCGGGTTTACCCAGTCGATTGCCCGCGAGCTGGCCTCCCGCGGCGTGACCTGCAATGCCTTGGCCCCGGGCTTTATCGAGACCGACATGACTGCGGTGCTCAACCCGGAAATGAAAACCGAGTTGCTCAAGAAGATTCCGCTCAACAGCTTCGGCCAGGCGGACGACATCGCCAATGCGGCCTTATTCCTTGCCGGCCCCGGCGCGCGTTACATCACTGGTCAGGTATTGACTGTGGATGGCGGAATGGTGATGTGATTGGCCGCAGCTTGCGGCGTCCTTTCAGGCGCGAGCCACAAAAAGGAAAGCGAATCGCTTCAAGCCTGCAATGCTTTGCCTTATCGAAGAAAAATTTATCAATCGGGGCTTGACGCCCTGTTGATGGTGACATAGACACACTGCAAAAGAACGAAGAACCGGAGAAAACCATGGCTGAAAAAACAATAGAACAGCGAGTTAAAGACATCATAGTCGAGCAGTTGGGCGTGAACGCGGATCAGGTCACACCAGAGGCCAAATTCATCGAAGATCTGGGTGCCGATTCCCTCGACACCGTCGAATTGGTCATGGCGCTCGAAGAGGAGTTCGGCAATGAAATTCCCGATGAGCAGGCCGAAAAACTGCAGAGTGTCGGTGATGTAATCAAATACGTCGAAGACACGCAGCAAAAGTAATTGTCAGCGGTAAACTTTCAGGGCAGCTTGAACTGACCTCAGCTTAAGCTGCCCTTTTATTTTCTATGGCCACAAATTGGACGGATCGCAGGGTTGTCATCACCGGGCTTGGACTCGTTTCTCCTCTGGGAAATGACGTCGATACCTTTTGGAACAACCTCATCACGGGCCAATGTGGCATTGACCGGATCACCGCCTTTGACGCGACGCCGTTCGACACGCAGATCGCGGCGCAGGTGAAGAATTTCGATCCGAATCCTGCTTTTCCCTCTCCGAAGGAAGTTCGCCGCACCGATCGCTATTCCCAATTCGGCATTTACGCCGGCTGGCAGGCGCTCAAGGATTCCGGCCTCGATCTGAACAAGACCAATCCAGACGAAGTCGGCGTGTTCATCGGTTCCGGCATTGGCGGACTTCAGACCACCAGCGAGCAACTCAAAGTGCTCCTGGAACGCGGACCCGGCCGGCTCTCGCCGTTCATGATTCCGATGCTCATCTCGAACATGGCGTCGGGTCTGGTCTCGATGTATTACAATTTACGCGGTCCCAATTTCGCCACCTGCTCAGCCTGCGCCACGGCCAATCACGCCTTGGGCGAGGCTTGGCGCACGATCAAGATGGGCGATGCCGTCGCGATGCTGGCCGGCGGCGCCGAAGCCGCGATTGTGCCCGTTGGCATTGGCGGTTTCTGCGCAATGCGGGCCATGAGCACGCGGAACGACGATCCCAAACATGCCTCGCGCCCGTTCGACAAGGATCGTGACGGTTTCGTGATGGGTGAAGGTGCAGGCGTGTTGGTGCTCGAAGAAATGGAACACGCCAAAGCTCGCGGCGCGCGCATTTACGCGGAACTCGTGGGTTACGGCAACACCGCCGACGCGCATCATTTGACCGCGCCCTCTCCGGGCGGCGAAGGCGCCACCCGCTGCATGAAGATGGCCCTGCGCAACGCTGGCCTGAACACAACCGATATTTCCTACATCAACGCCCACGGCACTTCCACGCCGCAAGGCGACATCGCGGAAACGGAAGCGGTCAAAACCGTTTTCGGCGAACACGCCCGCAAGCTCGTGGTCAGTTCCACCAAAGGCGCGACCGGCCACATGCTTGGCGCCGCCGGTTCAGTTGAAATGATCGCCTGCTCCAAGGCGATTCAGACCGACACCGTTCCGCCCACGATCAATCTGCAAAATCCTGATCCGGCCTGCGATTTGGATTACGTGCCCAATACCGCACGCTCGCTGAAAGTGAACGCCATCGTGAACAACTCCTTTGGCTTCGGCGGACACAACGCCAGCGTGATTGCCAAAAAGTTTGTCGGCTAAGCAGCCGGGCTGCAGAAGACCGTTTGTTCAGTTTCAGACTGCACAAACTTCGAGGAAGGAAGAATCATGACCAAGTCAGAGCTTCTCTTTGTTGGAGTCAACGGCAGTGTGGTCGCGTTGGAAAAAGCCACCGGGCAGCAGGTCTGGTCCACGCACCTGAAAGGCAGCCAGTTCGTGAATCTGATTCTCGACGGCTACCAACTCTTTGCCCACACTGCGGGAGAACTGTTCGTCCTGAATGCGCAAACCGGAGAATCGATCTGGCACAATGGCCTCAAGGGCTACGGCTACGGCTTGGCCTCGCTGGTCACTGAAACTTGTCCCAGCAATCCTCAGGCGATCTCCGCCGAACAGATCCTCGAAGAACAAAGAAGGAACAGCGCTAGTTCCACGAATTCGCCCCCATCGTCCTCCCCCTGACCGGAGCAGCTCCTTGCCCGTTAACCCATCTGTTCCCAGAGGGTGATCTTCGGAGCTTCCGTGCAAAGTTCCCCCACACGCGGCAGCAATGCTTGGATGTGCGAAGACTGAAGATGGGCGTCCAGATGCGCTTTGCTCGTCCAGTTCTCGTGAAAAAGAAATTGCGCTGGATTGTCGGTCGACTGATGCAGGTCGTAGTTCAGGCAGCCCGCTTCTTTGCGAGTGGGTTCCACCAATTCAATCAAGGCGGCGCACAATTCCCTTTCTTTTCCCGGACGCGCTTGGAAGGTGGCAACAACGGTCAATGGTTTGCTCATAAAAAGGTTTCTCAGCTCAAGCTCTTCAAAATCGCTTCCGCCGCCGCTCGGGGATTTTCCGCCGCATAAATAGGCCGGCCAATCACCAACCAGTTCGCGCCGGCATCCATGGCTTCGCGCGGGGACAGCGTGCGCTTTTGGTCGTCAGCCTTTTCCGCGCCGGTGCGAATGCCGGGGGTGACGAGTTGAACGTGAGCGGGCAGGATTTGTCGCAAGGCCGCAATTTCCAAGGGCGAACACACCAAACCCCGCAGGCCCGCTTTCACCGCGAGACCGGCCAGGCGCTCGACTTGTTTGCCGACGTTCGCTTCACAGCCGATTTCGCTCAACGCGTTTCCGTCCATGCTCGTCAGCACGGTCACGCCCAAAACCAAAGGAGCGTTGCGACCAGACTGAGCGGCCGTTTGCTGCGCGGAGTGCTCGGCCAACCGCATCATCTCAGTGCCGCCGCTGGTGTGAATCGTCAGCATCTGGACATCCAACCGCACGGCGGAAGCAACCGCCTTGGCAACGGTGTTTGGAATGTCGTGAAATTTCAGGTCCAGAAAGACGGCCGCACCGGTATCGCGAACGCGCTTGACGATGTCCGGGCCCACGGCGGTGAAGAGTTCCTTGCCGATTTTGAACGCGCCCACAGCCGGTGCGATCTGCCGGGCCAGTTCCAAAGCCTGTTCCGCCGTCGGCATGTCCAACGCGGCGATGATGGGATTTCGCATGGCGCCCATTGAAGCGGCATTGAAAAATTCTTCAAGGCAATTGCGGCGATTTCAACTGGAACCCGAGCTGCATTGAAGGGCGTGTGCTAAATTGCTGTGCGGGTCAAACCCGGGCAGTTTTAAATTCAAATAAGGATATGAAAAAGAACGCATTGATTGTGGCCAATCTCGAAGAACTCAAGGCTTACGGCATGGATGACGATCCACTTTATAGCAGTCCGCGACTGGAATTGATCGACCAGTTTCACACGGGAGCGCACCGCAAACTCGTGGATGAAGCGACTGATCTGGCGGGAAGGTTTCCGCGGGCCTCGGTCGCCCGGGATGTCATGGGCGGCATGTCGATCGGGGAGCGCCACAATATCGAACTGGAGAAACGCAAACGCTGCACGCGTCAACTGGCAGGTCGAATCAACTCACTCCTGCAAGACCCCGAGGTCGAGCGTTGCTTCCTGGCGGCGAGTCGCGAGATGAACCATTCCCTACTCCAGGCGTTGACTCCACAGGTCCGGGCGAAGATCGGAATCGCCGTTGCCGCCGACCTCACAAAGGTGAGCAAAGCCAACTTGCTCGGGCATTTCAAAACCAGAAACCGCGCGGCTTGATTTCGCCGCGAAACGGGACGGCCACCACTCAGCCTCCCGCTACAATCTTGACGATTTCCAGGCGGTCACCGGCCTGAAGCTGGCGATGGGAAAATTCCGACGGGGCCACGGCTTGGCCGTTGTGCTCGACAACGACGCTGCGAGGCAGAAGCGTTTGCGCGACGAGAAAGTCTTCGATCGAACAGGGAAGATTCGCTCGAATCGGTTGGCCGTTGGCGGTAACGCACTGTTGCGAGTCCATAGGTGGAATTTTCCTCAAGTGGTTAGCGCCGCGTCCCAATCCTTCCAGACCGGCTCGTATCCAAGTCGGCGGAGTGTTTGCGACATTTCCTCGGCCGAACGTTCATCGGCAATTTGAAACTGACCGGTCGCATTCGTCGCGTGGCCCTCAGAGGTCGCCCATTCACTGGAACCCGAGGCGATCGCGACAATCCGGCCTTTTTCCGTGTGATGAATGTTTTCCTTGCCCGCGCCGGTATAACCACCGGGCTCGGTGTGGCTCCCGGCGCTGATCATCGTAATGCCAAGCGGAATCAAGCCATCGCGCAGCTTTGAGTTTTCGCGCGTGGACAGCACGAGGCCGACATCGGGGAACATCAGGCGAAAAGCGCAGACCAGTTGCACCAGTTCACGATCGGTCATGTGCGTGAGCGGTTGAAATTCGCCGGCGCACGGGCGCAAGCGCGGCAAGGAAATCGTGATCGTCGCTTTCCAGCAGTTGCGCAACAGATAATCGGCATGCGCGGCGACACTCAGCGCTTCGAGTCGCCAATCGGCCAATCCGTAGAGCGCGCCAATTCCCAAACGCCGAAAGCCGGCCTGATAAGCGCGCTCAGGCGTTTCCAGCCGCCACTCGAAATTCTTTTTCGGGCCCGCCGTGTGCATGTCGTCGTAGATCGCGCGGTCGTAGGTTTCCTGGTAAACCACCAGGCCGTCGGCGCCCGCCTGCACGAGCGGACGATATTCCTCCGTTTCCATCGGCCCGACTTCCAGCGAAATGCTGGGCCAGTCCGCGTGCAATGCGGCGATACAATCCCGCATGTAATTGTTCGAAACGAATTTGGGATGCTCACCCGCGACCAGGAGCAAGTTGCGAAAGCCTTCTTGCTGGAGCGCGGCCGCCTCGCGTTTGACTTCATCGATGCTCAAGGTGACGCGCAGAATCGGGTTATCGCGCGAGAATCCGCAGTATTTGCAGTTGTTGATGCATTCGTTGGAAAGATAGAGCGGCGCGAACAGGCGGATGACTTTTCCGAAGCGTTGCTGGGTCAAAGTGTGTGCGCGACGTCCCAGAGTTTCGAGCAGTTCACTCGCGGCGGGCGAAATCAAAGCCGCGAAGTCCGACAGCGAAAGGTTCGACCGCGTGATGGTTTCGCGAACCGACGAGAGGCTCGTGGAATGCGAACGTTTGGCCAGCGCCGCTAAAGGCAATGAATTGATTTCAGCAACAAAACTCACGCGCGCAACTTAGCAAACCGCCGATCAATGTCGAGAAACCTGCCGTGAAGACGGAGGTAACGAGCGGAGCTTTCGGGAAAAAACATCGGTTCTGAATCAACTTGGCTACGTACAGTAAAAAGCCTCCGACGAATGCCGGAGGCGTTTATTTTGCTAAAGAGTGTTCAAGGCTGGCTGGGAGGCATGGCGCCACCGGCTCCGTTGTTCATGCGCTTCATCATCTCCGTCTGCATCATTTCCATCATGCTGCCGTATTTTTTGTAGGAGGACGGCGGCTCAAACAGGCTGGCGTCCTGCTTGGCGAGCTTCACATCCTGAAACGACATGGTCACCGACGTGCCTTGATCGGCGGTTTCAATTTTGACCGGGAATTTTTTCAAATCCGTGGCGTTCCAGACGGTGAAGTCGTGCTGCTTTCCCTCCGCATCGGTCACGGTTGCCTTGTTCTTCACAGTCGGATGGCCGTCCACGGTTTCTTTGCCCAGCTCGGTTGTCTCCACCTTAAACTCCGCTTCGGAAGACGCGGCATTCGTATCCTGCATCGGCATTTCCGCATACGCCTCCAAACCCGGATAAAGGATGTAAATCGACTTTTGGTCGGGGCGCGTGATGTTGACCACTTTTTCCATGCCCATCGACTTCATCTGGGCAACGGCCTGCGGCGGCATGCCTTTGGAGTCGCTGAGGTTCATTTCGAACCGGGATTTGCCATGGTCGAAGGAAATCTTGCCGGGAATGGTCATTGGTTCACCTTTGGGGGGTTGAATCTCGTTCCGGAGCGTGGCAGAAAAAGCCGAGTTTTCGCCGAACAATTTGGCCATGGCCGCATTGATCTGTGTACTGCTGCGCGGGCCGCCACCGCCGCCCGGCCGCCCTGGCATTTGCGCGTAGGCAGGAATCAAATTCAGGCAGACAATGACCGCAAGCAGCCCCTTGATGTTTGTTTTCATAGATGAAGTGTTCTTGTGCCGCGCTGAATAGCAGACACAGGTTCAAAGACCAGCAAAATATTGAACACGGTTTCCCTCACGAAGTTCTATCATGCGCGCCGCCTCACAGGCTGGCAATCGGGGCAGATGCCCCATTTCGTTTCCTTGACCCTCATCGCTCCACAACCTAGTGTCACGCTGTTATCGGGGAGCCAACCGGCCGTCCGCAGGGACGACGAAGGCTGAGAGTTTCGCGCGGAACGCGAAAGACCCAAAAAACTGATCCAGGTAATGCTGGCGTAGTATGCAACGATGCCTCGCCCTGTTTTCCCCGGATCGCCCGAGTTGGAGGCCAACAACCACCAACTCAAGTTCATCAACACATTTATGATCGCGACCCAAGACAACTTCGAACCGCACAGTAGCGAACAACTGCCCAACTCCAAACGCGTCTATCTGCCCGGCCAGATCCATCCCGAAGTGCAGGTGCCGGTGCGCGAAATTGCCGTCACGGATACCAAATCTTACACCGGTGCGGTCACGCCCAACGCGCCGGTTCGCGTTTACGACTGCTCCGGCCCGTGGGGCGATCCGGCCTTCAAAGGCACGCCCGAGGAAGGCTTGCCCGCCTTGCGCCGCGATTGGATCTTGAAGCGCGGTGACGTGGAGGAGATCGACGGTCGCAAAGTGAAACCGCAGGACGATGGTTATCTCTCGGGCAAACACGCCGAGTTCGCCAGCAAGGCGGAGAAGAATCGGCTCGTGGAATTTCCGGGGCTGACCAGCCATCGTCGCCGTCCGCTGCGTGCGAAGGCGGGCAAGGTCGTCACCCAACTCGCTTACGCCCGCGCGGGCATCATCACGCCGGAGATGGAATTCATCGCCATCCGCGAGAACATGGGCCGCGCGAACATTGCCGAAATGTCGAAGGACATCGTCCGCAACGATCTCAACAAACAGCACGCCGGTTCATCGCAGTTGGGCAAGAGCCCCTATACGCCGAGCATCTTCGGCCGATTCCCGCAGCGTATTCCCGCGCAGATCACGCCGGAGTTCGTCCGCGACGAAGTCGCCGCCGGTCGCGCCATCATCCCGAACAACATCAATCACCCCGAGTCCGAGCCGATGATCATCGGGCGCAACTTCCTCGTGAAGATCAACGCCAACATCGGCAACAGCGCCGTCGCGTCGAGCATCGAGGAGGACGTCGAAAAGATGCGCTGGGCCACCAAGTGGGGCGCGGACACTGTCATGGATTTGTCCACCGGCAAAAACATCCACGCCACGCGCGAATGGATTCTGCGCAACTCGCCCGTGCCCATCGGCACCGTGCCGATTTATCAGGCGCTCGAAAAAGTGAACGGCAAAGCCGAAGACCTCACCTGGGAACTTTTCCGCGACACGCTCATCGAACAAGCCGAGCAAGGTGTGGATTACTTCACCATTCACGCTGGCGTCCTGCTGCGCTTCGTGCCGATGACCGCAAACCGCATGACTGGCATCGTCTCGCGCGGCGGCAGCATCATGGCCAAATGGTGCCTCTCGCATCACCAGGAAAATTTCCTCTACACGCACTGGGACGACATCTGCGACATCATGGCCGCCTACGACGTCGCCTTCAGCATCGGCGACGGCTTGCGTCCCGGTTCAATCGCGGACGCCAACGACCAGGCGCAATTCGGCGAACTCGAAGTGCAGGGCGAACTCACCCGCCGCGCGTGGGCCAAAGGCGTGCAAGTCCTGAACGAAGGCCCGGGCCACGTGCCCATGCATATGATCGAGGAAAACATGGCCAAGCAGCTTGAATGGTGCGGCGAAGCGCCGTTCTACACACTCGGACCGCTCACCACCGACATCGCGCCCGGCTACGACCACATCACCAGCGGCATCGGCGCGGCGATGATCGGCTGGTATGGTTGCGCGATGCTCTGCTACGTCACGCCCAAGGAACACCTCGGCCTGCCGAACAAGAAAGACGTGAAAGACGGCGTCATCGCCTACAAGATCGCCGCGCACGCCGCCGACCTGGCGAAAGGACATCCTGGCGCGCAATACCGCGACAATGCATTGAGCAAGGCGCGCTTTGAATTCCGGTGGGAAGATCAATTCAACCTCAGCCTCGACCCCATCACCGCGCGCGAATTCCACGACGAAACCCTGCCGCAGGAAGGCGCGAAGACCGCGCACTTCTGCTCCATGTGCGGCCCGCACTTCTGCTCGATGAAGATCACCGAGGACGTCCGCAAATACGCCGCCGAACAAGGCATTGCCGAGGAAGAAGCGCTGAAGAAGGGCATGGAGGAGAAGAGCAAGGAGTTCGTGGAGAAGGGTGCGGAGGTTTACGCGAAGGCGTGATTCGCGTGAAGCGCCGGAGCGCGGCTGGGTCAAAGGCCAGCCGGAGTAACTCAATCAGCCTTTAGCGCCATCTGGCAATACCTTCTCATTGCGAGACCTTAATTCCTTGGTCATCTGATGGTATTTGTCTCGCAAATATTGCATCTCGTGGGCCTCGCGGACCGTGAGGTCGGGGCGAGACATCATTGATCGCATCAAGTCTTCTGCGCGCAGCAAAACCATTTCTGCCTCCTTTTTCGACTCGCTCTTTGCAAGTCTGAACTCCAATTCGCGAAACATATCTCTGAGCTGTTCGAACTCCATTCGGTCGCGTTCTGAAGGCCGTCGAGAAGAACCCGCAAACTGCCGGAGTTCCAATCGTAGCTCGCTAAGTTCTGCTCGGATTACCTGAAGGGCCGGATCTTTGTTCGTCTCTGCCACTTCGGGGAGAGTCGCTGGTTTTGTGATCGAAAGGAGCTTCACAATTGAGTTGATGCTTTCTTTCTTCGCATCGCGTGTCGCACAAATAGCCTGTGAAATCGATTTTTGATCTTCCAAGACTTCATGATAGACCCGTTCCTTTCGATATTCTGTGTATCTCAAGGGAGCAATATCGAAAATTTTCGGTGTGCCAATTTCTTGAATCAAAACAACTGGCTTATCGAACGCCTGACGAAGTCCGAGCTCGAACAAAACGTTCGGATTGCGGCTGCTCAAATCGCAGATGGCCATTGGCGAATCAATGAGCTTTTGAAGCACATCAAGATGAATCAGGTTTGTCTGCTTTACTTCATCAGCGCGGACTGGTGTGTAGCCGGCCATGTTGCATGCAGGGGCAACTAGGTCTTCGTGGACGTGTTGAAAATGGCCCTTGGAATATCCATCCGGATCACCGATGGGCATGATTATGAAACATTCGGGCTTACCGT
>JBQCEJ010000190.1:0-9590 GCA_051960355.1 Verrucomicrobiota bacterium
AACACCCGGGCGCGGCTGGAAAAGGTCTATGGCGACCATCGCGACAAAGAGGGAAAAGTCAAAGCCGCCAAGCACCTCGTGGCCGCTCCGGATGAACTGCGGGTGGCCAAGCGAAAGGTCTTCGACGATCTGCGTTCCGAATACGCACAACTCAAGCTGACCTGGGACGGCTTTGACGGTTACGACCAATGGATCGCCAAGGCGCTGAACAATGCGCAGTTGAATTCGATCGCCAACTACTACGATTACGTGCCCGGTTTCGAACAACTTTTGAATTTGAAAGGCGGCGACCTGGAACAATTCTACGGCGCGGTTGAACGGCTTTCCAAAATGTCCCAGGACGATCGGCATCAATGGCTGCGCGCCCTGGTGAGATCAGAGCCAGTTTCGCAGGCGGATTCCAATTCGCGCATCTGACCAGAGTTGAGGCGAGTTCCTGGCGGGCTTTTCCGCCGTGATTGTATTGCAGCAGGCAAATCCCTAAGCTGACTTGTGATTTCCGATATTTTTCAAGTGGCGGCTGAAGTAATTTCCCGCGCCAACCGCGAAAAGCCTGCCGACCAGGTGTTGCGCGAAACCTTCAAGCGTTTCCGCGATCTGCCTTCGTTCGACGCCACGGAAATCAGCCGGCTCGTGTTTACCTACTTCCGCTGGCAAGGTTGGCTCGTGGACGAGCGCAGCATGGATGCGCGCTTGCGCCGGGCGCGCGAATTTGCCGATCGCTTTGCTAAAACTCCGCTGGCTTTTCCCGGTGAAAACCTGCGCGCCAAGGCTGTGCCCGCGTGGGCTCTTGATGCGATTCCGGTGAGCGACGAGTGGCTGCGAACGTTGCAACACGAACCCAAACTCTGGCTGCGCGCGCGACGAGGGCAGGGGAAAGCGCTCCTGAAGAAGCTCGGCGATTGTCGGTCCTTCAACGAAGCCATGCCCGAGACTTTGGAATATTGCGGTGAAAAGGATTTGTTTCGCACGCCGCAGTTCCATGCCGGCGAATTCGAAGTCCAGGATGTCAGTTCGCAGGCGGTTGGATTTATTTGCCAGCCCAAGCCGGGCGAAACCTGGTGGGACACTTGTGCGGGTGAAGGCGGCAAGCTGCTGCACTTGTCGGATCTGATGGAAAACAAGGGCCTGATTTGGGCCAGTGATCGCGCGAGTTGGCGATTGCAGAAGCTCAAACGCCGCGCCGGTCGCGCCGGTGTTTTCAATTATCGCTCAGTGCTTTGGGACGGCGGCGCAAAGCTTCCCACCAAAACCAAGTTCGACGGCGTGCTGGTGGATGCGCCGTGCAGTGGCGTCGGGACGTGGCAACGCAATCCTCACGCGCGCTGGACAACGACACCGCAGGATGTCAGCGAGCTGAGCGCGATCCAGAAGAATCTTTTGAAGCATGCCGCGACTGCGGTGAAACCCGGCGGTAATCTGATCTATTCCGTCTGCACGCTTACCAATGCGGAAACCACGCAGGTCGCGGACGATTTTGAAGCGCACTTCACAGATTTCAAACCGCTGCCGGTCATCAATCCCGCCGCTCCAGAACAATCCGCTTCAACACGTCATTGGCTCTGGCCGCAGAACTCAGGCGGAAACGGAATGTTCATCGCCGCCTGGCAAAAAACGCCTGCTGCCTGAAGGGTGCGGTGTTTTGCGCCGGTGCTGAAACCTTCAACGAGCGGGAGCGCGCTCGAGAAGTTCGACGAGTTCTTTGGGGTGCGACCACTGAACGTTATGATCGCCTTCCATGACCAGCGTCGTCCAATGGCGAGCTTTCGCACGTTCAAAGGATCGGTAGAAAAGATCGTCCTGCGGCTTTTTGCCGGGATCGACGGTGAGGATGTAAGTCGTCGGCAGCTGCTGCGCCGCCGGCTGATTCGTCAGCGCAATCGATTGACTGAAAGTTTTCGCCGGATGCGGAACATCGTGGGGCAATGGCTCATTGCCTTTGATCCAGAACGGCGTAATGAATCCATTGGTAACGACCCGGCGCAATCGGGCATCAACCAGATCATTCGCGCACTGGCCATTCTCCGGCAGCAACGCGTCGACATAAATCACCTGCCGGATGCGATCAGGCACGCGATCGGCGACACCTGTGATCACCATGCCTCCGTAGCTATGGCCTACGAGAACAACATCGTGCAAATCTTCCCAGAGAATCACATTCACGACATCTTGAATGTGCAGGTCCAAATCGATGTTCGTGCTGGCGAGATGAGAACGTTCGCCCTGTCCGGTTAAAGTCGGACGATAAACCTTGTGGCCGTCCTCGGTCAGCAATCGGTCCACTTCCTTGAAAGCCCAACCGCCGCCCCACGCGCCATGAACAATGACATACGTCTGTTTGGATTCGTTGGCTTTCACCGTGGCTCGCGTTTCCCTCGAACCGCTGTTGGCGGCGCTCGGGCGAGTGGTGCAGGACGAAAACAGGATTGCGCCAATCAGCGGGAAAATCGGCAGGAAAGCTTTGCTCAGTTCGATAGTGGTTTTCATCTGGGAAAAGCCAAGAGCGCGAAGGCGGAACCGCGACTGTTTTAGGCCGTGGAAAGTTTCTGGCGCACGGCTTCCGTGATCGTGTTCACGTTAAGCAGAACCACTTTCGCCGTGGCAGGATCGGGAATTTTCAGGCCAAAGTTTTTGTCGAGTGCGACGACCAGTTGCAGCGCGTCCACCGAGTCCAGGCCGAGTCCGCCCGGGCCAAACAGAGGCAGGTCATCGCTGATTTCGGCCGCGGTCACTTGCAGCATGAGGTTTTCGACCATCATGGCTTTGATCCGTTCTTTCAGAGCATTTACGTCTTCCATGTCAAAAAATTCCGCCGTCGATTTTCAATACCGAGCCTGTGATGTAACTGGCTTCGGCACAAGCTAGAAAACGAACAGCGGCAGCGATCTCGCAGGGTTTGCCAAAGCGCCGCATCGGAATGCGGCTTTGCGCGCCTTTGCGTTCCTCGGGATTCATCGCGGCCAGCGCTTCGGTTTCCACGTAGCCGGGGCAAACCACATTCACCGTGATGTTCATCCGAGCGACTTCCTTGGCCAGAGATTGTGTCAACGCCACGACGCCGGCCTTCGCGGCGGCGTAATTCGTCTGGCCCGCCGGCGCCAGCAAGGCACTGAGTGAGGCGATGTTTACAATTCTGCCGCCGCGTTGTGAAATCATCGGCGTCATCACCGCCTGGCATCCGTGAAACGTTGAATCCAGATTGGCGGCGATGACGCTCTGCCACGCGTTTGCAGGCATGGTCGCCAGCAAGCCGTCTTCATGTCTCCCAGCGTTGTTGACGAGAACATCGATGCGTTGATGCCTGGCCAGAATCTGTTCAACGGCCGCTTTCCAGGAATTCGCCAGCGTCACATCCAGCTCGACGCAGTGGCAGCGCTCGGGAAATTCACCAGCCAAGCGGTCAGCCGCATCGCGTCGCGTGCGAACGCCGAGCCAGAGAATGTTCTCCGCTGATTCCGCCAGAAAACTTCTCGCGATGGCCTGGCCTAAACCGCCATTCGCTCCGGTCACCAGGATGACGCGTAAACTCATTTTGTTTCACCTCGAACGAACCGGGCCGCGATCGCCTGTTGATTGCAACCGACAACATTGACGGTTGCCGCTTTGCACGTTTCGTGGCGCAGTGCATCGACCGCCGCCACACATTGCCAGGCTGCAGCGGCCATGAAACCTTCGCCTAAAACGGCTTTGACCGAAATGCGCGCTTGATTCCAATCACTCCAAGCGGCTTGTTCATCGCGATCCGCCCGGGCGACGCGCTGCAAACCGTCAGCCAGCAGTTCGGACGAACAGTGGCGCGTGGCCAGTTCGTTGCGGACGAGATGCGCCGCCTCAACGCGACTGCGGGCTTTGTGAAACAGATGCGCGTCGGTAATGGCGTCCAGCCGAATCGGCGCGGCTGCATTGGATTCGCGCTTCAGATAAAGCGCGCCCGCGCCGTCGCTCACGACCGTTTTCCGCTCGAACAAACGTGTGGCATCCGCCGTGAGCCAGTCCATTTCCTCCGCCCCGGCCACGAGACAGCCATCGACGCGTTGGCTCGTCAGCCAATCAGCAGCGAGCGCGAGTCCTTGGAGAAATGTTCCGGGATCACCGACGATCGTGTAGTTGATGGCCGTCGTTCCCAGCAGCGCCGCCAGGTGACTCGCCGGTGAATTATAAACTGTTTCAGGGAAAACCAACGGACTGGCGGTCGCTGGATCCTTCAACACTTCATCGTAGAAACGTCTCGAATAATTGACGCAACCGGACATCGCGCAATTAACGATTCCCAGCCGAAACCCTTGGGAAATCTTCGCCGCGTCCTCACCCAGCGCTTCCAACGCGGCGCTCACTGCGAAATGCGCAATCGGACTGGCCCGGCGCAATCGTGCGTGCGCAACAAAAGCCGGGCGAGGCGACGCGGCGGGTGTTTGCCGAACCTGCAACGGACGATCCCATCCGGGACGCGCGATCGCTTTGGTTTCAATAGGTTCGTTGCGCGCCAGTGCATCTCGAAACGCGGCGACACCCCAACCTGCGGGTGAAACCGCGCCAATGCCGTGAATGAAAATGTCACTCATGCCACCTCCGCAGGATCAGCGTGGCGTTGGCTCCGCCAAAGCCGAATGAGTTCGTGAGAGCATATTCGAGCTTCGAATCGGTTGGCCGGGTCACGATGGGGAAAGCACAGACCGCTTCCGGTGTTTGCAATGTGGAAGTGGGCGGCAACCATTGCTCGCGCAAGGCCATCAGGCAAATGACAGCTTCAACAGAACCTGCCGCGCCCAGTAGATGCCCGATGCTCGACTTGGTGGAACTGACTGGAATTTGCGCTGCGGCGGAGCCAGCCCAGCGATTGATCGCGGCCGCTTCGGCGCTGTCGTTCAATGGCGTTCCCGTCCCATGAGCGTTGATGTATTGAATCTGACTTGGCATCACTCCGGCGCTTTCGCACGCGGCAGTCATCGAGGCCAATGCCGCGTCGCCTTGTGGATGTGGCTGGGTCAAATGATGGGAATCAGTCGCGGCGCCGTAGCCAACGATTTCCCCGAGAATTTTCGCATCGCGACCGCGGGCGGAATCGAGGGTTTCCAAAGTCAGCATCGCCGCGCCTTCGCCCAAAGCCAGGCCGTCGCGTTGCGCATCGAACGGACGACAGCGAGTAGGCGACAAGGCTTGCAGCGAATCGAAACCGGCAAATACGAGTTGGCTGAGTGCGTCATAACCGCCGGTGAACACGCGCTCGGCGTGGCCGCGGCGAATGAGTTCGAACGCATGTCCGATCGCATTCGCTCCCGAAGCGCAGGCGTTGGCGATAATCGTGATCGGTCCGTTGAAACCAAACGCCATCGCAAGATTGAGCGCCTGCTGTTGAGCCTGATAATGAATCACGCGTGCGGATTGGCCGGCATCATTCTGCGGCGTCTGAATCGCCTGACGATAGTAAGCTTCGCCCAGACTCATGCCTCCGCTCGTGGTGCCAAGCACGACGGGTAAATGGTTGGATGGCTGCCAGCCCGATTGCAACCAGGCTTCGTGAGCGGCTAGAAAAAGCAATTTGGCGGCGCGTTCCATGCGGGTGACGTGAGTCGCGCCCAATCCGCTTGCTGGCAAATTCGGCGGCAGGTCAACCTCCGCTGCGACTTTCACCCGCTGACGCGAAACGTCAAACAGGCTGACCGGTCTTACTGCAACGCGACCGGCGCGAAATCCTTCGGCGTTGCTGTTCCAACCCTGACCCAGCGCGGTAATGATTCCCGCGCCGGTGATGACCACGCGGGAGGAACGGGTTGAAGGGTGAAATGGGAACAGCACGTGTTTTGGTTAGCCAATGTTTCTTAAACCTTAAGAGGGTTCGGCGGTTCAAGTCAACGCCACCGCGTGGCATAGGGGCGATCGCTCGAATGGAGCCCGATTGGTTTTACAGATTGTTTCATTCGCTTCGCGTCTTTATCATTTGGGCATGAAATCCATAACTGTTCTTAAACGCGGATTAATTTTATCAACACTGCTGCTTTGCGGTTTGGCCCAGGTTTCAAACGCGGGCGAAATGACCGCGTTTGATCTGATCAAGGAAGCCAACGAATATGTCGGCAAGGAAGCCAAGGACAACGTCGTGCAGATTCGCTCGGACAAATCCGTGGGAAGTTTGACGCCGAATATCTGGTATGTCGTTTTCTTCGATCCAGATGCTCGCATGAAAGCGACCGAAGTGAAGTTTGGCGCCGGCAAAAAAATGGATGTGCAACGTCCCTTCCGTCTACTCGAGCGGATGAAAGCCGACAAGGTTTTCGATCGCGCCAAGCTCAAGGTCGATTCTGATGAAGCGATCAAAATCGCAACTTCGGAACCTTTGCTGAAAAACCTGCAGCTCAAAGCGACGCAGCTCTGGTTGGATTCCGATATCAAGGTCGATCTGTCCGTGACCGGCCCCGTCTGGCGCGTTCGCCTCTGGGCGGCCAAGCTCCGGAATCCGAACGACAATGTCGATGTCGGCGAAGTCCTTATTTCCGCCGAGACCGGCAAAGTGCTGAAAAGCGATTTGCACATCAATCGAGTCGATTGATTTTGGATGCAGTTTCCTGTGAGCACTCCGCCTGAAAACGGTTTCCAATACGATGTGGTCATCGTGGGCGGAGCGCTCTCGGGCGCGGCGACGGCCATTGTTCTCCTGCACGAGCAGCCGAAGTTGCGGATTCTAATCGTGGAAAAATCGGTGGCGTTCACCCGGCGGGTAGGGGAGGCGACGGTGGAGATCAGCGGCTATTTTCTGTGTCGCGTTCTCGGCTTGACGCAATACTTGAACGACGCGCATCTGGTCAAACAAGGAATGCGCTTTTGGTTTGCCAACGCAGAGGCAAAAACCCTGGCCGACAGCAGTGAAATCGGTGGCAAATATTTATCCCGCGTCCCAGCCTTTCAGCTGGATCGAGCCGTCTTGGACGAGGAGGTTTTACGCCGGGCTGTTTCGCTGGGAGCGGAAATCTGGCGTCCAGCTACTGCCGCAAAAATAAAACTCAATCCGGGTGGCGAGCAGACATTGGAAGTTCGCTTTCAGGAAGAAACTCGAAACGTCTCGGCGCGCTGGCTGGTGGATGCTTCTGGCTTCGCGGCTTTGCTCGCACGACAAGAGAACTGGATTCGTCCAAATAAAGAACACCCCACCACGGCTGTCTGGGCGCGCTGGACCGGCGTGAAGGACTGGGATGGGTTGGAACTCGCCCGAAAATTTCCCGAGTGGGCCATGGCCTGCAACGGCATTCGCGCGACGGCGACCAATCATCTGGTTGGTCCTGGCTGGTGGGCGTGGCTCATCCCCTTGAAAGGCGGCGACGTGAGCGTTGGAGTTGTGTTCGATCAACGACTCGTGAAATGGGCTGAAGGCGGTTCGCTTGGACAGCGGCTCAAGGATTTCCTGATGCAGCATCCGGTTGGCGCTGAGATTTTGTGTGACGCCCAATGGCGCGAAGGCGATGTGTTCTGGCGAAAAAATTTGCCTTACCGCAGCACGCAATTCGCAGGTGATGGTTTCGCTTTGGTTGGCGATGCCGCTGCGTTTATCGATCCGTTCTACAGTCCGGGCATGGATTGGGTTGCGTTTACGAGTTGGTCATCCGCACAGTTGATTCTAGCCCAGCAAAAAGGCGAATCGCTGGCGCCTTTGATTTCCAAGCATAACCGCGATTTTGCCGTGAGCTATGACCGATGGTTCCAGGCGGTTTACAAAGATAAGTACGAATACATGGGCGATTACGATCTCATGCGCACGATCTTCCAACTGGATCTCGGACTCTATTATCTCGGCATCGCTTCTCAACCTTTCAAACGTGGCGCCAAGGCTTTGATGGAACCGCCCTTCAGCACACCGCCTTCGGTTCCATTTTTTCACCTGATGCGATTCTACAACCGCCGTTTCGCGAGCATCGCCCGGGCGCGACGCCGTCGGTCCGCCTGGGGGCGAAGCAATTCACACCGGCGATTTTTAATTCCAGGGTTTACCTTCTCGGGAAAGAGCGCGCTGCCCGTTTTGAAAGCGCTGGTGAGTTGGGGAATTTTGGAACTCACCGAAGGTTGGCGAAGCTGGTTTGTCGCGAAGCCGAAATCGACTCTCGAAGAAGTTGCGACGATTGCGCCGGACGCTGCGCGGAGTTGAGACCCACAGGCGCTCGCCAGAGTTTAGGCACCCTGCGGAGTCGTGGAGTTGAACGAAGGTTTCTCCTCCAAAAAATTTCCCACGAGCTTGAGAAACGGCTCCGGCTTTTCCGCGTGGACCCAATGACCAGCTTCGGGAATTGTTGCCAATTCCATCCTTGGGAAGAAGCGTTCGATTTCTGCGACATCTCCATCACGAATGTAATCCGACTGGTCGCCGCGAACGAACAGAGCAGGTTCTCCAAAAACACCGGCGAGCTTCGGACCGGCACTGAGTTCGGCATAGTTCTGATGCAGCACTGGCAAATTAAATCGGAATTGGAACCGGTTTTCTGCGTTTCGAATCAGTCCCTTCAGAAGAAAACGGCGAACGGCCAGTTCCGGAATCGTCGGCTCAAGCGCTTCCTCCACCTGCGCGCGGGTTTGGTAGCGCTTTAGATCCAACGCGAGCAGCGCGTTGAAAATCTCTTCGTGCCTGGGCTCATAAGCACGCGGAGCAATATCCACAACTACGAGTCGATCCACTTTTTCCGGGTAACGGATGGCAAAGTGCATAGCGGTTTTGCCGCCCATGGAATGGCCCAGAAGGTGAGTGGACGCCAGGTTCTGCTGCTCCATGAATTCAAGAAGATCTGCGGCCAAAACCGAGTAGTTCATTTCCGGATCATGCGGGGAGCTGCCGTGATTGCGTTGGTCCACGCTGATGACTCTGAAGCGCTCGGCCAATCGCTGGCTGATAAAACCCCAGTTCTCCAAAGAGCCAAACAAACCGTGCAGAATGATCAGTGTCGGCCCTTGGCCTTGTTCGCGGAAATTCAGTCGCATCGCGGTTAAAGTAGCTGCTGGATTTCGTCGCTTCAATCCGCTGGTTGAAATTGAAATCGGCCTTGCATCCCGATTGATTTGTCCCGCCTGAAAAATAAAAAACGCCAACCGCGTGAGCGATTGGCGTTTGATGAGATCGTAAGCTTAGCTGGAAAGCGCGCCTTCGGTCGCCGCTTTTTGTTTGAAACTCAGGTGATCGTTTTCCACGGTAACCAGAATCGGTTCACCGTCGTGGAGGTTGCCGCGCAGAATTTCTTCCGCCAGCGGATCTTCCAGGAATTTCTCAACCGACCGGCGCATCGGACGCGCTCCGTATTGCGGGTCGTAGCCTTTCTCGACGAGAAAGTCTTTGGCCTTGTCATCGAGCGTAAGAACGATGTTGCGGGTCTTGAGCCGCTTGATGACTTTCTCGCTTTCGAGATCCAGAATCTGGACCAGATCGGGCTTCGTGAGCGATCGGAAGACGATCACGTCGTCCAAGCGGTTCAGGAATTCAGGACGGAACGTGCGCTTGGCTTCTTCGATGATTTTTTCCCGCATTTTCTCGTAGCTGCTCTCATCGGAGATCGGCGAGAATCCCATGCTGCTTTGGCGCTTGATCGTGTCCGACCCGACGTTGGACGTCATCAGGA
>JBQCEJ010000191.1:0-5246 GCA_051960355.1 Verrucomicrobiota bacterium
CGGCGTCAGCACTATTGCGAGCGGACTTGCGGCCACGCTTTCGGAAATCGGTGAGGGCAATGTACTGTTGGTTGATATGAATAATGTTGGCCAGGGAGCCGCCCACCATTTTCGCAGAGGCAAGCTGGAATGCGGACTGGACGAAGCGCTGGAGATGGAGAAACGCGGCAATGCCATGGTGCAGGAAAATCTTTATGTCGTCGCGGAAAATGCGAGCAATGAAACGCTCCCGCGCGTCCTGCACAAACGATTCTCGTCGTTGCTCCCCAAATTAAAGGCAAGCGATTACGACTACATTATTTTCGACATGCCGCCCGTCGGCCAGATCAGCCCCACTTCCAAGCTGGCCCGCTTCATGGACATGGTATTCATGGTCGTGGAAGCTGAAAAAACCGGTCGCGACACCGTTGATCGGGCCCTTGCTTCCCTGGAAAGTTCCAAGGCAGAAGTCGGAATCGTTTTGAACAAGACGAAGGAATATGTTCCCCGGCTGTTGCGCTCAGGCTCGTAATGTTGGTCAATGCCAGCTTTACCTCAAGTGCCGACCACGTCTCCGAACGATCGCCTGTATTATCGGCTGAAACCGTACATTCCGCGACGGGCAAGAATTGCCGCCCGACGCTGGCGTGCGAAACGTCTGCGAGCCGCTTCGGGAGACTGCTGGCCAATTCTCCCATCGGCCGCAACGCCACCGGCTGGATGGCCGGGCTGGCCGGACGGAAAACGATTTGCCTTTGTTTTAACTCATGATGTTGAAAGCCAGAAAGGCTTGGATCGTTGCTTACAATTGAGCGAATTCGAAGCGAAGCTTGGCTTCCGGTCCTCGTTTAACATCATCCCTGAAGGCAAGTATCGAGTGCCGCCTGCCCTGCGTCAGCGGCTGATCGCAACCGGCTTCGAAGTGGGGGTGCATGATCTGCGGCATGACGGATTTCTCTACCGTTCACGAGAATCTTTTTCCAATGCGGCCCGGCAGATCAATCGCTATGTCAGAGACTGGAAGGCAGACGGGTTCCGCTCTGGATTCATGCTGCACCAACTCGACTGGTTTGAAGACCTCGAGGTGCTTTACGATGCGTCCACCTTCGACACCGATCCTTTCGAACCCCAACCGGACGGCGTGGGAACAATTTTTCCGTTCTGGGTTCCGACTGGCACTGGCGGGGCTGGTTACGTGGAGCTGCCTTATACTCTGGCTCAGGATTTCACCCTCTTCGTCATTCTTCAGGAAAAGACGATTGATATCTGGAAGCGCAAGATCGACTGGATTGCGGCGCAGGGTGGCATGGCGCTGCTCATCATTCATCCCGATTACCTCAATTTTTCAAATTCGTGGGAGCATCCAGACGAGTTCCCGGCGGCGCTTTATCATGAGTTGCTCGAATACGTGAATGCTCGGTATGGAAATGATTGCTGGAAAGCCTTGCCCCGGGACATTGCGGCTTTTACCAAGCAGCATCAAGCCGTTCTCTCGAGAACAAACGGAATTATATCCGCCAAACAAAACCTGGAAACTGAGCGCCCTAACGGCCATGCGTTCAGACCGAGCCAAGCGACCGGCTTTTGTGAACTCAATCCCGCGATGACTCCTCAGGCTGGCAAAGCTGCCCGGCGTATTTGCATGATCACACACTCTTTTTACGAGAGTGACAATCGTGTGCTGCGCTACGCCGAAACTTTGGCTGCCCAAGGGCACACGGTGGAGGTTGCCGCTCTTCGTGCCAATCCGTCGCTGCCGCACGAAGAAGTCGTCAATGGTGTCCGCTTGTTCCGCCTTCAAGATCGCTTTGGCAAAAAGGAAAAGTCCAAACTCGCCTTTCTCGGTCCGATTTTGCGGTTTCTCGTGGTTTCATCGTGGTGGATGACGCGGCGGCACGCGCGAACGCGTTACGACCTGATACACGTCCACAATATTCCAGACTTCCTGGTGTTTGCTGCCTGGTTTCCAAAGCTCACCGGCGCTCGCGTGATTTTGGATATCCACGACATTGTGCCGGAATTTTTCTGCAGCAAGTTCGGAGTTGAAGAGCAGTCCGTTCTCGTCCGGGGATTGAAGCTGGCCGAAAAATGTTCCGGCAAATTCGCCAGCCATGTCATTCTGGCCAATCATCTGTGGCTGGAAAGATATACGAGTCGTTCCGCCCCTGGGAACAAGTGTTCGGTTTTCATCAACAACGTCGACTCGCGCTTGTTCCAACCGCAGACTCGTGAGGAGCGGACGAACGGCAGCCAAATCATTATTTTTCCCGGCGGTCTGCAATGGCATCAGGGGCTGGATATCGCCATTCAGGCTTTTGCGAAGCTCCAGCTGCGGCTGCCCGCGACCGAGCTGCATATCTATGGCGACGGGCCGATGAAAGAAAACTTGGTCGCACTGGCACAGGAACTCGGACTCAATGCGAAAGTTAAGTTTTTCCCGCCGCGATCGGTCCGAGAAATCGTAAAAGTCATGGCCGCCGCGGACCTCGGCGTCGTGCCCAAGCGCGCGGACTCGTTTGGCAACGAGGCCTACAGCACGAAAATAATGGAGTTCATGTCACTGCACGTTCCAGTGGTGGTTTCCAAAACCAAACTCGACCAGTTCTATTTCAATGAGTCCGTCGTCCGATTTTTCGACTCGGGCGATCCGGAAGCAATGGCAGAAGCAATGTTCCAGGTCTTGAACGACGCCAAAACCCGCGAATCGCTCGTCGCGCGGGCATCGGAATATGTGCTGGAGAACAGTTGGGAAACACGCAAACGCGACTACCTGCAGTTGGTTGATTCCCTTTGTTCGAACTGAATGGATCTATGCGTTTGGATCGCTGGCTGAGCTTGCAGGTGTTCCGTCCCTTCTGCCGTGAGGGGCGCGACAGCCGTTTGCCGATCCTGATGTATCATTCGATTTCAGATGATCCCGAATTTAGAGTCAGCCCTTACTATCGGGTTGCCACCCGCCCCGAACGCTTCGCCGGACAGATGCGCTGGCTCAAAGATCAAGGCTACTGCGGCGTCTCGCTGCCGGAAGGACTCGCGCGCATGGCGGAAAAAAAAACAAACACGCCGCGCCCTGTTGTGATCACGTTCGACGATGGCTTTCAGGATTTTCACACGAGCGCATGGCCTGTGCTGCAAAAATTTGGATTCACCGCAACGATGTATCTGCCGACGGCGCTCATTTCCGACCCACGCCAGAGTTTCACGGGGCGTCCGTGCCTGAACTGGGACGAAGTTCGTGACCTGCGCCGCCAAGGCGTTCATTTTGGGTCGCACACCGCCCATCACCCGAAGCTCTACACGCTGCCTTGGGAGCAAATCGCTCTTGAGCTGAAAAACTCGAAGGAGCGATTGGAGCGCGAATTGAATGAAGCCATTGTGAGTTTTTCCTATCCATACGCATTCCCCCAGGAAGACCGAAGCTTCACGCGCCGCTTCGCCGCACTGCTGCGCGAAACCGGCTATGGCAACGCCGTGACGACTGTGCTTGGGCGGGCGCGAATCACAGACGACCCGTTTTGCCTGAAACGACTGCCGGTCAACTCCGCGGATGATCACGCCCTTTTTGCCGCCAAACTCGCCGGCGCCTATGACTGGCTCGGCACTCCGCAACGCTGGTTCCGCACGGTGCGGCGCTGCATTCGCGGCAGAGCCCGTGGCTGCCCCCAGACACCTGCGCTGCGTTCGGCACTCGAGGCAAACCAACCCTCTGGAGGATCGTCCCTGTGAGTCATGCCCAATACGCCGTGATCACGCCCGTCCGCAATGAGGGAGATCATTTTGCTGAAACGATCGCGGCAATCGTCGGTCAAACGGTTCGCCCCATGATGTGGGTGATCGTCGATGATGGATCGAGCGACGCCACCGGGCCGCTGGCCGATGGAGCCGCCCGGGATCACAGTTGGATCAGGGTGGTTCACCGGACAGATCGCGGATTTCGCCAGCAGGGCACTGGTGTCATCGCGGCATTTTACGATGGGTTTGAGCTGTGCCGGAAGCTGCCCTGGGACTTTCTGGTCAAATTGGACGGAGACCTTTCGTTCGAGAAAAACTACTTTGAATCCTGCCTGGCTCGATTCTCCAAAGATCCCAAATTGGGTATTGGGGGCGGAACCATTTGCCGTCGGGAAGCCGGCGGCCTGGTCACCGAAGTGCGGGGCGATCCAAAATTCCACGTGCGCGGCGCCACTAAGATTTATCGTCGGGCCTGCTGGGACCAGATCGGCGGGCTTTTGAAGGCTCCCGGTTGGGACACGATTGACGAACTGAAGGCCAACATGCTCGGCTGGGTGACCCAGACCTTTGATGATTTGAAGCTGCACCAGCATAAGGACACCGGATCGGCGGACGGTGCCTGGCGCAACTGGGTTAAAAATGGTCTGGCCAATTACATCACGGCCTATCACCCGCTCTTCATGATGGCCAAATGTTCCAAGCGAAGCTTTTCACGTCCCTACCTTCTGGGCGCTGCCGGGTTGGCGTGCGGGTTCCTCAGCGGCTACTTCCGGCAGGTTCCCCGCATTGAAGATTCAGCCTTGAAGAGCTACATCCGCCACCAGCAATGGCGAAAGCTGACATTCCGATCCAGCCTTTGGGATTAAGCCAGCCGTCGAAGCACCGTGAACCAAAACCCGACTCATCCCACAGCGTCTGAACCGAAGCAGGCGGAACTGTCGATCATCATCGTCAATTGGAATTCGGCCAACTACGTGCGCCAGTGCCTTGGCTCATTGGAGCGCCATCCGCCGTCCTGTTCATACGAAGTCTTGGTGGTGGATTCCGGTTCGTTTGATTCCTGTGGCGAGATGCTGGCGCGCGAATTTCCTCGGGTGCGCTTCATCCAAAGCCAGACAAACATCGGCTTTGCCCGCGCCAACAATCTTGGCTTCCGCCATTCGCAAGGAAGAGTGCTGCTGTTTTTAAATCCCGACACGGAAGTGATCGGAAGCGCCCTCGACGAGCTCCGGCGTGCACTGGAACCAAACGCGAACGCGGGAATCGTGGGAGCGCGGCTGCTGAACACCGACGGCTCGCTGCAGACAAGTTGCATTCAATCCTTTCCCACCGTGCTGAACCAGATGCTGGATGCTGAACCGCTGCGGCGGCTGTTTCCCAAATCCCGCCTTTGGGGCATGGCGGCTCTTTATCAGCCGAACTCAGCGCCGCGCCCTGTTGAAGTCATCTCTGGCGCGTGCATGATGATGCGGCGCTCCACCTTCGATCGCGTGACGGGTTTCGATGAACAGTTCTTCATGTATTCGGAAGATCTC
>JBQCEJ010000192.1:0-19641 GCA_051960355.1 Verrucomicrobiota bacterium
CAAAGGGAGGAGTTGGCGCGCTGCTGTTCGCATCGACAAACCGAGTCGCGCCCTGGCCGGAAACGAGACAAAAAAGAAATAACGCCACAAAGAGCCGATCCTTGGATTTCATGGGAATGACCCGAGAGTATTTTTATCTGAAGAAAAGGCAAGGTAAGAGTTCTGTCCAATTCCTCGCAGGGTGCATGCTTACACTGCCGCCGGATCGCGACCTTCAGGTCGCTTCAATGTGCATTCTGATTGTGTGAAATCATTGCCCTGCGGGTTTGCGCACTTGAAGCGGCGTAAACGCCGCGCTCCTCCTGCAATGTGAACCGGGGCAGTGTCAGGATGCACCCTTCCTCGCACGAAAAGTTAGAGAACGTCAGCATTCCTTCTGACGGAAATCCGCCCAGATCACGCCCGCGTCATCTTCTGCCAAGCAGGTCACAAAATCCTCCGGCGGCAAATTCTTGGGCGATGCTGTGGCCCACCAGCCTTTCGGCGGACCGACCGCCCCGCCCTTGAGCTTGTCGGCGAAATCCTTGCCACGGCGGAATTGCCAGCTCGTACCGTTATCCCGCGTCCGCGCCAACGATCACAGTCCGGGACAAAACCTCAAATCGCTAACCTCGCAGTTCGGGACGAATTACGATGGCAATAAAATCCGCACGATGAAATCTTTCGCGCAGAATTGCCGGCGCCGGCGCAGTCCCGCCTCAGGGTGGAGCGGTTGCGGGTTGATCGGCCGCAATCAAGGCGTCCGGCCCAGATCGGGGAGCCAGCCTCCCCCATATTCCTGATACGTGGCGAAGGGCTGGTCTCCAAGTGCGCCGGATAACGTTCGCACGGTTTCCTGCTGGATCTCCTGTAGCGCGGACTGGCGTTGGTCGGGTGAGAGGCTTGTATCAGCGCGCACTTGGCCCGCCGCTGTAATGGCTGCTTGCTGCATATCCACCACCTGAGCCGCGATGGAATCCGCCAATCCGTAACGCTGGGTGATGTTATGCACGCGCTGAAACTCGGGGTTGTTCGCCAGTTCGTATTGAGCGTATCGTTCAGGGCTGAGCGCCGCCTTGATGGCTTGCTTTGTCTGCTCTTCTTGCCGGAAGGCTTCCTCTTGTGCTGAAGTCCGATCCGAAACGACTGCGTGTGCCTGATCCGAACCATCCTGAAATTCGACCACCTTGCGCCATTCCTCCTCGCTGGGTTCGAAGCCCGATAAGTGCTTCGCCCAGCCGGCCGTTGGGGAATCGGACAATTTAATCGTATTCATCTCCTCCGGCGTCAGCAGCTGTCGCAACTGATCGTCAAACTCTCGTTGCAGGGCTTGCATCCGCCTTTGATTCTCGGGCGACATGGGGCCGTCGTTTTTTTTCCAATCAATGCCGGCAGCCCATTGTTGTATCCGCCGGCGATGTGCTTCTTCCAGTCGGAGATAGGGCTGGCGTTTTTCCGGTGGCAAACAAGCACCGCGTTTCTCGCCATAGTTCGGTTCCGTTTCAATCCCCCGGACGATAAAAGAACCTCCCCCCAGAACATCATCGATCAACTTCATCCGCGCATTTTTAATCGCATTCAATGGCTCCGCAAAAGCGCGCTCGATAGATCTGGCTCCGTCCGGGGCAAGCTCCCAAAAATGGGAATGCAGCGGGCCCAAAGCCTCTTTCCAGCGCCGGTTGAATCGTGCATTGATTTCGGCCAGTATAATGTCGCGAATGGTGGCCGACGGACAGTCGATGGCGCGGAGGTTGTCTCGATACCTTTTGAGATCGTCGGACGCAATCTGACTCCAGACAAAAGGCTGGTTTGCCGATGTCGACGCGGGATTGGTTGAAACCAGTTCGACGCCGGGGATCTGAACTGCGGCAATCGGAGCCATCGCTGGTGTGCGCGGCGGCGCAGGAGTTGAACAGGATTTCGCGGCCAGAACATTGGCCACGAGGAGCACCAGATTCAGTGCCGCCGAAAACCAGAAAGCGAGCCGGACATTCATTTCAAAATTCCTGCGGATAAACGGTTCGGTCCCAGCAATGCTTCCAACTGCTGCTGAAATTCGCGATTGCGCCGGCCCAAATCTTCGGCGGATGGCTGTTTCTCCTCGGAAATCAATTCAGCAAAGGAATTTTGGGGAATCCTGCTTATCCGCGCGAGTTCACGAAATTCCGCACCGGACAACCTCACCCCACGCGCCCCGACTTCGCCCTTGAAGAGATAGTCCACAGCTTGGGCGCGCAGTTTAAATTCCTCCAATTCCGCCGATGTGAGGAATTGGGCCGCTTCGAGCTCCACGCGCTGCTGCAAGTCCCGTATGCGAGCAAAGTCCTCCGGAATCAGAATCTGATGTGCAGCCTCCCGAATCGCGGAGGCTTGCAACTTGTGTTTTTCAATCAGGGTGGCCAGCTTCCCGGCTTTCTCATCCGGCAAAAATCCATACATCATCTCCTGGTTCAGGCTGCGGGTAAAAATGTCGCCGGAACGATAATCCCATTCATAACCCAGCAACTGCTGGACCGCGGCGCGCTTTGCCTCATGCGCGGCGGCAGATCGGTTCCGTTCCTCCAGTTCGCGGGCGCGGCGGCGGTCGGCATTGGCCCAAGGGGGCAGCGGCATGAAGGAGGCTGCGGACAAGCCAATGGGCAATGCGTCGAGATCCGCCACGATGATGTCGCGAATCAGCCATTCCGGACAATCGGTGGCGCGCAGGTTGGCCATGTATTGCCGGTAGTCCGTGGATTCAATGCGCTGCCAAGTAAACGGAGAGGATGGCACGGTTGGAGGCACAGCCGTCGCAGGACCCGCCTGCACAGAAACCGGAGTGGCGGACACAGGAATGGCGACCTCCTCGTTGAGCGGCACAGTTGCGTGGCAAGGCCGCGACAAAATGAACCAGGCCAGCCCAAGGGCCACATTGATAACCACTGACACAAGGAGAAAAAAACGCGGTTTCACTTTGTAAGGCGAATGGAAATGTTGGCGTATTTCCAAATGAAAACAAGCATGCCAGAACCCGCCCAAAAGTCTCTTAGCTCGTGTCCAAGTCAACCCCGGAGTGATTGATACCACCCCGGGGTTGCATGCGTGTATTTGGAATTAGGAATTACGGCTGATAGACGTCGGTTTTATATTGTGAGGTAACAAGCTTGCCTTCACCCCACTTGATCTCGACGCCGCCATCGACAGATTGCACATATTGACTGTCCCACTTGCTCGCATATTGACTCCCATTGTAGTAGTATCGTGTTTTAAGATCATCGGTAAAGTCCTTGAGATGTATGTGCATGGAAGTGAAGTTCTGGTTGTCCGCTGCCTTATATTGATATACCGGCCAGGAGGCGCCACTGAAGCTGCTGGTCATGGTATACTTGTGAATGTCCCACCGATAGCCTCCCACTGAAACATTGTAGGCAATAGTTTCGGTTTGTGATTGGTTGGATGTGTAATACGGCATGATCATGATCTCGTAATCGTGATTCTGGGTATCTGTTGAATTATGGCACAAAAACATATCCATGGTGCAATTGATCACGCCGGTATAATTGCCAGTGCCATCGAATCCAGTAAGGGAAAAATCCCAGTAGATGGCCACATCCTTTCCCGAAGCCAGCGAGTAGGGCAGCCCATCGGTGCTGCTGCCGCCCGTCTCATAGCCCATTCGAACGCTGGGATAAGCTTTCACAGAGCTGGTGTCGCCACCTGACTTTGTATAAATATTTTTCCACTTGATTCCCCAATTGTCTCGAGAGGGGGTGGCCCAAGTGAAGCATTTAACATCCCATGCCTGTGAGGTATTCAGATTGCTATACCCCCAGACATTGCAGCTCATTTGATATTTTGTCTCGTCGCTGAACGTGAAGTTGTCATAGCGAGTCGCATATGAAGTTGCTTCAGCAGAATCAGCATAGCTTTTGGCACAGGCGAGCGCCAACAACAGCAGCACTGCCTTTAGCATTTTTCCGGGAATGGGTATTTGTATTTTTTTCATTCTGTTATGCATTTTGGTTGGAATAACTGAGCCCTTGGCAGGCGGAATGCCTGCTTGAAAGCCTCAGCTAATTTTTTCACCTTTTCCATCCGCGTAAGTGCGCGCCATTCAGAGGTGTTAGATAGGGTCTGGATCTTTTTAAGTTTCTTACGCTGCTCGCATCCGCCACGATCCGCGCGGTGGATGAATTTTTCGTGCCGTATTTGCTTCTGAAACTGCGTACTCGGGTCGGGGATGGACTGCGCCGACGCGGAAGTGACACAAAGCGCGACGCGGAAGAAATACATTGGCGCTTTGCCGCGATGGAGGGAGTCTCATCGAGACAGTTATTTTGTAAAGTCCCGCGACTCTAATCGCAGCTTTGCAATTGTGCTACCCTAAGTTTGTGAGGGGGAAAGGGTTCAGGACTTGTATATCTAACAAACGCAGAAAGATTGGGAAACTTGCAGATAGGTGAGGCGTTTGCCTTCGATCCAGCGAACAATCCAGACACGCGAGAAACATTCACCCGCGCGTAACATGAACTTTTGCAAATCCCGCCCCACCATACATCAATGAGTGTTCGTCACATCGGTTAATTTGATCCAATCCATGCCAACGCCCGTTGAATTGGCTCCGCTATGGCGCAACCAAACAGTCATGCTGGTTACATCGTTTGGTAAGGTGATGTTTTTGATTTCCAAACCTGGCCCGGGTGTGTCTGTCGAGCGCTTTTTCCATTGCCCCTTTGTCGTCATCCCCGGTTCGTAAAGCGCCACACGCCCCGCCTTCGGTCCCTTGCTGCCATCAGGCAATGCGGCTTGTCCAGCCATTTGCGCCACAGTCAAGCCGCTTCCGTTGAGGTTGTCGCCCGCTGCATGAGCCGAGAATGCCCACGCATTGGTGCAGGCATCCATTTGCAGCGTATTCAGCCGCACTTCGACTTTGTAGGTATTCCCAGGCTTCAGACCTAGAAACCTCCTCCACACACCGCCTTGCACGTCGCTTTGTGTCGTCTTGATAATCTGATATAAAGGCTTGTCCCAAGGATCACCCCGAACTGACAAATCCACATTGGGTTTTAATCCCTGCTCACATTTTACGGCATCGCCGTTGGTGCCATCCGACCAACAACTCCAGTTGGGCGCCAGTCCCATGTAAAAAGGAAATGTATCCAATTCCTCTTGAGAATTCGTGCCAATGACAATGAACGCCGGTGGGGAAAACACATTACCGCGCTTGCCCCTAACCAAGCCAGAAGACATATGCTGTCTTTCACTTGGATCACATGCATACACGCAATTCGTCGTGTTAGGAGGAAAACTCCGGCTCCCAACCTGAATCGCGTCATATGTTTCTGCCGGATTCATCCAAGTCAGATTCACTTCATGCCTTTTAGCATCATAGAATCCGCTGACCGACAACACCGGTTTTAGATTTACAAAACCTTTATCGGTTCCAGAGAAGCCGTATCGTAATCCACTCAATGGCAATGTCAGCGTATTCCCAGCAACCTTTATAAATTGAGGACGAGGTTGAAGTGGCCTGTGCCAGTTGAATGAATCGGAGCGACAAACTTCATCCGCCAGCCGATTCAAAACCGTTTCTGCGGATTCACCCTGAGTGGTGGTGACCGAAACAAATCCGGCATAGATGTATATGATTTCTGATAAACTCAACAGTCCACCTTTGGCGGTGCCGTTTAGCATGATCGCTGTTGTCGAAGCTGAGCCAGCGTGAACCTCCAAGGAAAACGCGATACACAATGATAACACCAAGATGCAGGTCATCATGCGCCCGAGTACAATGTTATGCAACTGCTGGATGTGGAATCCTGCACACAATTGGTGGTTTCAATATTCGACTGTGGAGTTGACGCATCCGCTGCGCCTTGCCGGGCATAGGCGTCAGCCATCCGGAGGCCAATGGTTAGAATCCCCAAGACTAACGCCAACAACATGGGTCGCTGGCGGGCCAGTTTCAGAAAATCGTTGCTCTCCTTCATTTTTGGGTTTGAACCCCACCTTTACATTGATCGTTGCCCTTGAACGAAGCCGCTGCATAAGGCGCCGCAATCAAGCCATCCGATACGGCCACTGGTACAAAAACGATTCTTCGCACGCAAGGCTCGATTCACTGATTGTTGCTGATGATTCCAAACCTTTGCCCGAAGCCCGAAGCCCGAACGCGATCCGTTCCGCAACGCTGCGCTCCGTTTCAAATACTTTCATTTGGCAGTTGAACGGGCGTCGCCTAAGTTCTGTCTCACAGGAATGCTAAACCAATATCGAGGGTTATGACCATGAACCGAAGCTGCCGAAACATCTTTTTACCCTTGGGCGTCTTGCTTTTTTCGACATTGCTGCTGCAGGCGCAGAAGGTGCCGGTTGTCGAAAAATATCTTCCGAACGGAATGCGACTCCTGCTGGTGGAACGTCACGATGAACCGACCGTGGCCGGCGGCTGGGTGGCCCACGTCGGCAGTGCGAACGAGAAGCCCGGCATGACCGGCATTGCCCACCTGTTCGAACACATGATGTTCAAGGGCAGCCACACCATCGGCACCAAGGATTTCAAAAAGGACCTGGAAATCATCGCCGAACAGGAACGCGTGCGCGATGAGATGCGGCAGGAAGAATCGAAAATGCGCGCGATGTATCGCCGCGGCGAGATCGACGATCTGACGAATCCGGAAAACAAAACCCCGCGCTATCTGGAACTCGAAAAGGAATTCAACCAGCTCATCGAAGAGCAACGCAAAGTGCTCGTTAAAAATGAATTCGACCAGATTCTCAGCGGCGCGGGCGCTTCAGGCATGAACGCGTTCACGTCGGAAGACATGACGGCCTATTTCGAAAATGTGCCCGCCAACAAGCTTGAGCTCTGGATGTGGATGGAGTCCGATCGCATTCAGAACCGGGTGTTCCGCGAATTCTATGCCGAGCGCGATGTGGTTTTTGAAGAACGCCGGATGCGCACCGATTCGACGCCGCTCGGGAAATTCCAGGAAGAGTTCAGCGCGATGTTCTGGGAATCTTCACCCTACAGCTGGCCGGTCGTGGGCTGGCCTTCGGATATTCCCGCAATTACCAAGGCGCAGGCGGATGACTTTTACGCCACCTTTTACTCGCCGCAGAACATCACGCTGATTCTGGTCGGCGACTTCAAAGCCGCCGACGCCGAACGGCTGGCGAATAAATTTTTCGATCGGATCCCGCGCGGGAAAACCAATCCGCCCGAGGTCATCACGCGCGAGGTGAAGCAACTCGCGGAAAAGCGCATGTATGCCGAGGCGGACACGAATCCGCAGGTGGACATCCTCTGGCACACGGTTCCGTTCGGCCACAAGGATTCCTACGCCCTGGACATTCTCGGCCAGATTCTTTCCACCCGCACGGGCCGTCTTTACAAAGGCCTTGTGCTCGGCAGCGGGGTGGCGACAGAGGCTTACGCGGATCAGGGTTCACAAAAATGGGAAGGGTATTTCAATGCTGGCGGCGAGGCACGCGAAGGCCACAAACCGGAAGAAGTGGAACAAGGCATTTACGAGAATATTGAAAAACTCAAAACCGAACTGGTCCCGGCTGAAGAACTTCAAAAGGTGAAGAACAATTTCGCAGCCGCCGAATACCGCCGTCTCACTGCGAATTTTCCAATCCTCATGCACCTGATCCAGAACGATGGTTTGGGCGACTGGCGCGAGATCAACGAAGCCGGGCCGAAAATCCAGGCGGTGACCGCCGCCGATGTGCAGCGCGTGGCCAATCAATATTTCACCAAGGAAAACCGCAGCGTCGCAATTTACAATCGCAAGCCCGGCACCAATGGTTCAGAAAAAACTTCTCCCGAGAATAAATGAAAAAGCGATTCTTTCCCTTAGCCGCCGTTTTGACTTTCAGCGCAGTCTGGCTCAACACGACCTCCGACACGCACGCAAGCCAGGCACTCGCGAGTCCTAAAACCGAGATATCGCAACCCGCCGCCAACCGTTCAACTGTCGCGACGGGTGGCATTCCCGATCGCCCCGAGAAACTTAAGTTCCCGCCGTTGACGTACGAAGCGCCCGCGCCGCAACAGTTCCGCGTCGCGCTGAAGAGCGGACCGGTTGCTTACGTTGTGCCGGACCGTGAACTGCCGCTCGTGAACATTTCCGTTTACGTTCACACCGGCGATTACGTGGAACCGCAAGGCAAAGAAGGTCTGGCGGACATCACCGGTTACCTGCTCGCTCGCGGTGGAACCCAATCCAAAACCGCCGAAGAGATGGAAGAACGCCTGGCTTTTCTCGCGGCGCAATTGAATTCCGGCATCAACGATTCGCAAGGCATTGTCAGCCTCAATCTGCTCGCCAAAGATCTGGATGAAGGCCTCGGCATTCTCCGCGAAGTCTTGAGCACGCCCCGTTTTCAGGACGACAAGATCATCCTGCGCAAACAGCAGACGCTTCAAGCCATGAAGCAGCGCAATGACGATTCCAGTTCCATCGAATCGCGCGAATCCGGCTTTCTCGCTTACGGCGAAAATTTCTGGGCCAATCGCTACACGACAGCCGCTTCGCTCCAGTCCATTTCACGCGATGACATCCAAGCGTTTCATCGCAAGTGGTTTTACCCGTCCAACTTCGTGGTGGCGGTGAGCGGCGATTTCAACCGCGACGAGATGATTGGCAAGCTGGAGAAACTCTTCACCGCGTGGCCCTACCAAGGCGAACAGCCGCCGGCCATTCCCACCAACACGATTTTCTCCTCGCCCGGGGTTTACATCGTGAACAAGCCCGACGTGAACCAGGGCCGCGTCGCCATGATGCTGCCGGGCATCCGGCGTGATAATCCGGATTACTTCGCGGTCACGATCATGAACGACATTCTCGGCGGCGGCGGTTTCACGTCGCGAATCATGAACCGCGTGCGCTCCGATGAAGGCCTGGCTTACTCGGCTTATTCGAGTTTTCCCGGTGGCGTTTACTATCCGCTGACCTTTACTGCGGGCTTCCAATCCAAATCCCGCACAGTGGCCTACGCGGCTTCATTGATTTTGCAAGAACTCAAACGCATCAGCTCGGAGTCCGTCAGCGATCAGGAATTGAACACGTCCAAGCGCGGTTTTATCGAACGCTTTCCGCGCACCTTTTCAACGAAGACACAGGTAGCCAATCAGTTTGCAATGGATGAGTTCACCGGACGTTTCGCCAAAGACCCCGACTACTGGAAGAACGTGCGTCCGAAGATCGAAGCCGTGACCCAAGCCGATGTCCAACGGGTTGCGGCAAAATATCTGAACACCAACGAAGTCGTCATCCTGGCTGTCGGCCAAAAAGATGAAATTCTGCGCGGCTATCCGGATCATCCCGTGAAGCTGGGCGAACTCACTGCGGGCAAGCTCAAGGAATTGCCGTTGCGCGATCCGTTGACAATGAAACCGCTGCCGCTGGAGCGCGACGCCAACTCGGCTGGGCAAGAGAAGTAGCGCGGGTTCGTTGGCTTGAGTGAAATCGACGGGGTCGGGCAGCGCGCGATTGCAAATCCGCCAATCGTGGCCTATTGGTTTCTCGCTTTATGGCCGCACCCGAAAACATTGTCGCGATCCGGAATCTGTCGAAGGTTTACGCGCAGGGCGAAATTCAGGTCACCGCGCTCCATGACATTTCGCTCGATATTCAAAAGGGCGAATTCCTCACCTTGATGGGCCCGTCCGGTTCCGGCAAATCCACCCTGCTCCACATCACCGCCGGGATTGATCGGCCCACTAACGGCGAATGCCGCGTGCAGGGCGTGGACGTCACGAAGTTAAACGAATCCGAACTGGCGGACTGGCGCAATCAAAACGTCGGTTTCGTTTTCCAGACTTTCAACCTGATCCCGGTTCTGACGGCGTTTGAAAATGTCGAACTGCCGCTGCTGCTAACCCGACTTGGACGTCGGCAACGCGAGCAACTGGTGAACACCGCGCTGGAAATCGTGGGCTTGGCGGACCGCGCGCGACACTTGCCGCGCCAGCTTTCCGGCGGCCAGGAACAACGCGTCGCCCTCGCCCGGGCGCTGGTCACCGATCCGAGCCTCGTGGTGGCCGATGAACCCACTGGCAATCTCGATTCGCAGTCCGCGCACGACGTCTTGAGCGTGCTGCAATCCCTCAGCCAAACGGCGAACAAGACGGTCATCATGGTCACGCACGACCCGAAGGCGGCGGCGTTTGGGTCGCGCTCCATCCATCTGGAAAAAGGAGAACTGTCGAACTGATGACGACCGCCACGTTCATCTTCAAGAATGCCTTACGGAACAAGCGCCGCCTCACGCTGTCGATTCTGAGCGTGGCCGTGAGTTTGTTCCTGCTCGTCTTTCTGCTGGTGGCGCTGCGAGAAATTACCGTTCCGCCGGAGGACGTGGGCGCAGCCTTGCGCGTCGCGGTGCGCAACAAAATTTCCATCGCGAATCTGCTGCCAGCCAAGCAGCGACCGCTGATTGAAAGCATTCCCGGAGTTGAGGCGGTTTCACCGTTCACCTGGTTTGGCGGCAAATATAAGAACGAAGAAAGCATGACCTTCGCGCAGTTCGCCATGGACGCCAAGGAACTCCGCGCCGTCTTCGGTGAGGCGAAAATGGCTCCGGACCAATACGAGGCGTTCGAGAAGATCAAGGATTCGTGCATCATCGGCAAAGTCACCGCCGAGAAATACAAACTCAAAGTCGGCGACAAGATCACGCTCGACAGCTCGATTTATCCCTGCACGCTGACCTTCAAAGTCGTCGGGATTTACTCCGGCACGCCGGACGATCGCAACATGCTGTTCCATCAGGAATACCTCGATGACTCGTGCGACACGCCGGGCTGGGTTGGGATGTGGTGGCTTCGCGTCGCTTCACCCGAGGACATGCCGCGCGTCATCAATGCGATCAACAAGAAATTCGAAAACACCTCGGCTGAAGTGCGGGCGGAAAGCGAACGCGCCTTTCAACTGGGATTCATTTCCATGCTCGGCAATGTCCGCGTGCTGATCGGTTCCATTTCAGGCGTGGTGGTGTTTACGCTGGTGTTGGTTTCGGCGAGCACGATGAGCATGGCCATTCGCGAGCGCTTCCGCGAACTGGCGATTCTCAAGGCAATCGGCTTTCGCCGCCGCGAACTGTTTGCGTTCATCCTGGCCGAGAGTTTGGCCTGGCAATGGCGGGCTTGCTGGTTGGGGCGGGCGGCGCCTGGCTGTTGTTCACGCATGGATTGATCGCCGGGATTGGCGTGCTGTTGTTGGCGACGGCGATTGCGATCATGGCGCTGATCAACGTCTGGAAACGGAAATTTGCCGCCGCGGCATTCGGTTTGTTGCTGGCCACTTTGGTTGCCGGTCTGGGCGTTCTGATTTGCCAGCACCCGGATATTTCCAAGATGAGCAACGGCTTCTTCGTCACCTTTGAGGTCACCCCGCGCATCGTCGGCTTCGCGGCTCTCGTCGCGTCAGGGCTCGGCATTGTGGCCAGCATCGCGCCCTCGATTTCGGTCGCACGCATGAGTGTGGTCGAAGGTTTGAAAACTCTGGATTAAAATGGCGCTCCCCATTCGCTACAACATCCGCAACGTCTTTGTCCGCTGGCGAGCGACACTGGCAACGATCATCGGCGTGGCGCTGGTCGTGGCTGTTTACATCCTCGTGCAATCGCTCGCGGTCGGTTTGGAAAAATCCGGTCGCAACACGGGCGATCCCCGCAATCTCATGATTGTCCGAAAAGGTTCCACCGCGGAATCCAGCAGCCAGGTGAACCGCATGCAGGTGAAAACGATTCAATACCTGCCGCAGATCGCGCGGGATGAACACGGCCAGCCGCTGATTTCCGCCGACCTCGTGGTGCTCATCAGCCTGCCGCGCAAGGACGGCAATGGCGAGGCAAACGTCACGATGCGCGGGGTTTCGCCGAAGGGAATCGAGTTGCGTCCGCAGGTGACGCTCGCGAGTGGGCGATGGTTCGCGCCCGGCAAACGGGAAGTCGTGGTGAGCACGAAAATGGCCGGGCGCTTTGCAAATTGTGAAATTGGACAGAGCTTCAAAACCGGCGGGCAGGAGTTGACCGTGACGGGATTGTTCGACGGCGGAAATTCGGCATTCGACTCGGAAATCTGGATGGATGCCGATGAAGCTCGCGCCCTTTTCGATCGGGAAAATTATTCCAGCGTGCTGGTTCGAATGAAAGGCCCGGCGGACGCGCAGCAGTTCATTCAACGAATGGAAGCCGACAAACGCCTGCCGCTGCGCGTGGACCCGGAACTTCAGTATTACAGCGAGCAGACGCGCACCTCGAAAGTATTTCAGGTGATCGGAACTTTTCTCGCGATTGCGATGTCGATCGGCGCGTTCTTCGCCGCGATGAATACGATGTATGCCAGCGTGGGTTCGCGGACCCGCGAGATTGGCACATTACGAGTGCTTGGCTTTCGGCGGCGCACGATTCTTGCCAGCTTCATCATCGAGGGCGCGATCCTGGCGGCGATTGGCGGAGCGATTGGTTGCGCCATTTCCGTGGGGCTGCAAAGTCTCTCGGTTTTTCTCGGCTGGCAGTTTGGGACGATGAGTTTCAACAGCTTCAGCGAAGTCGTTTTTCAGTTCCGCATCACGCCGTTGCTGGCGGCCAAAGGCATGGTGTTCGCCATAATCGTTGGCGTGCTGGGCAGCCTTTTGCCAGCAATCCGCGCGGCGCGACTGCCGGTGATCGCGGCATTGAAAGTGGTCTAAAACTCCCATAGACGTGAGAAGGTTTTCCGTTATGATCCGACGCATGCAGCCCCGATTCAAAGCTCAGAAACAAATCGGAGCGGGAAAATTTTTCTCGCTGAACAAATGCCTCTTGGTCCTCAGCCTGCTGATTGCAGGATCGCGCGCTTCCGCGGCGGAAAGTATCCAATCGCCTAAAGGTGCGGAAGTATTCGGTGATCCGCAGCCGGTGATTGTCGTGCCACCTTCCAAGACGGTCCGCATCGGCTGGAGTTATCCGGTCAACTTCGAGACACCCGATCTGGTCTTCAAGGTTTATCACGCCACGAATTTGAATCTCAATCCTCGCCAATGGGCGTTGCTGACGAACATTCCGGGCAATTTCCGAAGCGCGACGCTCGCGGCGGACCAGGCCCAGGAATTCTTTCTGATGACGGCCAGCAATTACCTTGGCGAGTCCGATTTCGGAACCGACTAGCGGCTGGTTTCAACACGGATGCGGCACCAATGGCGCGCTCCACACAATGAGAACCGTTGGCCTGAGCGTTTCCCACTTCCCTGCCGCGCGTTTTCGATTCATCTTCCGGGAGACATGTCGGACAAGCTGAATAATCTGCACATCGATCCGGAACAGAAGCGCCGTCCGCAGCGCTCGCTCTGGGCGATTTTCGTGGGCGTGATTCTCCTGACTGCGCTCGCGATTTTCTACGCCTGGCCTCGCGCCAAAGACAAAATGCGGGTCGTGGATCACGGGATTAAACCGCCATCTGCCATCAGTGGCACGAACAGTTCCGGCACGAACTCAGCCGCCGGGGGCGAAGTCGAGTTGACGGTGAGCGGCTATATCATCAATCGGGCGCGCATTGAACTGAGCCCGCGCTTTCTCGGCGTCGTTCAATGGATCGGCGTCAAGAAAGGCGATGCCGTGACGAACGGGCAAGTGGTGGTTCTGCTGGATGACACGGAATTCCGGGCGCGCCTGCTCGAAGCTGAAGGCCGGTTAACCAACAGCATGGTCGCCGTTCGCAAAGCAGAACTGGATTTTCAGCGAATTCAACAGTTGATGCAGACGGATATCGAATCCAAACAGCGCGCCGACGACGCCCGGCTGCAATTGGAATCCGCCCGGGCCGCGCAGATCGCAGCCCAAGGCGCTTACGATGTCGCCAAGACCTACGTGGACTGGTGCACCATTCGTTCGCCGATCAATGGCGTGGTGCTGGAGAAGCTGGTGGACGCGAATGAGCTGGTGGTCCCACAGAGTTTCGGGGGTGGCCGCGGCCCCAGCACGGCCTTGCTGGCGGTGGCGGATCCGAAAGATCTCCAGGTGGAAATCGATGTTAATGAAGCCGATCTTTCCAAAATTTCGCTGAATCAGAAATGCCGCGTCAGCCCGGAAGCTTATCCGGACAAGCATTACGACGGCGTCGTGGCCGAGATTGCTCCGGAAGCTGACCGCGCGAAAGGCACGCTCCAGATTAAAGTGCAGATTCTACAGCCCGATGAATTCCTGACGCCGGAACTGAGCGCGAAAGTGGAATTTGGAAAAAAATCCTGAGCCCTTTCCGAGGGTTCCTACAGCTGCTGGCGGCTTCCGTCACTTTGTCGCTTGAACTGCCGGGAGCGGGTTTCTATTGTTCCGAACATGAAACGATTTTCCATTTTTCTCGCGCTGACTCTGCTGGCCATGCCGGCAATCTTGCGGGCGCAGGATGCCGCCACAGAAGAGCGGTTCAACAAGCTGGCCGCGCAAATCGAGGTCCTGGTGGAAGCCAAGGACGCCCAAAACAAGAAGATCGACGATCTGGTGAAAGCCATGGACGCGCTGCAACAGAAGATGAATCAACCCAGCCCGAACTACGCTTCGCAGGACGATCTGAAGCTCCTCGCCGACAAGCTGCGCGAAGTCGATCGCAAACGGCAGGACGACAACGATCGAATTCTGGAAGGCATCAAGCGCGAACTGAAATCCTTCGCTGTCAAACCGGCCGCACCCAAGCCCGTCACGAGCGACACCACGCCTTTGCCAGATAAAGGCTTTGAGTACGTGGTCAAATCCGGCGATACGCTTTCGGCAATCGTGGCCGCCTATCGCGACAGCAATATCAAGGTCTCAATGGAGCAGATCCTTAAAGCCAATCCCGGTCTGAAACCGGAGAAGATGAGCGTTGGGCAAAAGATCTTCATTCCCGCTCCTTAAAAGCGTCGCTGGGAACCGCTGCAGGAATCAGCAGAACGTTTCAACCCGTCCGCGCATTTCCCCTTTTCTTCCCAGCCAAGTCGGATGGAGACGGAGTCGGCAGTTCGCGTCTTTGGATATTTCGCGGTTGAGCTTTTCCCGTCTACCGCTCCACTAGAGTTGCCAAGGATTTCCTGTTGCCGCGCCGTTCCGTGTTTTCCTAAGATCGCGGGACGAGTGGGACCGCCGACTGACCGGATTCAAATCGCCGTCTCACGCCCAAAACACATCAAACCCCAAACACCATGACGCGCGTTGCATTCACCATGAGGCTCAAACCGGGAACGATCGCGGAGTACAAAAAGCGGCATGATGAAATCTGGCCCGAGCTGTCCCAGGAACTGCGATCCGCTGGCGTGAGTGACTATTCCATTTTCCTAGATGAAGAGACGCTGACTTTGTTTGCCGTGCAGAAACTCAGCGATACCAATACCGCGGCGAAGTTGCCCGAATCCCCGACCGTCCGCAAATGGTGGAACTACATGGCTCCGTTGATGGAGGTGCAACCCGACAACGCACCGGTGTGCAAACCGTTGCAGGAAGTGTTTCACCTCGGCTGAGCCGGTGCGCCAACTCAGGGTGGGTGTTTACCCCATATGTACCGCGCCCCATCGAGAGCAGATTTCACCGTCTAAAGTGGATGAACAGCATCGTGCCGAATCAAATCAAGAAATTCCTGGATAAACCCGCGGAAACCGCCGCCGCGGAGGAGGACTGCGAAGCGAGCTGCGATGTTTTCCCGATGTTGGTGGCGAGGGTGGATGCGCACGAGCGTTATTGCTTCACCAACCAGGCTTTCGACGAGTGGTTCGGTTTGAAACCGCGACAAATCTACGGGCAGACTCTGCGCGAGGTGCTCGGCGAAGAAGGCTATATTGAACTGCAGCCCCGCATTGCCGCCGCTTTCGCCGGAACCGAACAGCTTTTCCGAAGCGCAATTTGGCATCACGATGGCACACGACGTCCGGCTCAGATTCAATACGTTCCCCGATTTCGCGCGGAAGGCGGACTCGACGGCGTGTGCATTTTGATGACCGACATCAGCGGTCGTCTGCAAAGCGAAGAGCAGATGCTCAAATTGAACTGGGAACTCGAACGCCGCGTCCAGGAACGCACCGCGCAGTTGCAGGCGGCCAACCGGGAGCTCGAAGCGTTCTGCTACTCCGTCTCGCACGATCTGCGCGCTCCGCTCCGGGCGGTCCGTGGATTCACCGAAGTTTTGATGGATCAATATGCCGGGCAGCTCGACTCGCGCGGACAGGATTTCCTCCGCCGGGCCAGCGACGCCAGCATGCAAATGGACAAGCTGGTGGAAGCGCTGCTCAAGCTTTCGCGTCTCTCCCGCGAGGTCCGGAAATATCCGATCGATCTAAGTCCGCTCGCCGAAGAGATCGTCGCCGGCCTCCGAAAAGAAGAGCCGGCGCGCGAGGTGAAAATCACCATTTCCGCACCATTGCCCGTGCACGGCGACGAACGCCTGATGCCGGCGGTGCTGGAAAACCTGCTGCGCAATGCCTGGAAATTCACGAGCAAAACCAGTCCGGCGCGGATCGAACTGGGCCGGACGGATGATCTCGAACCGACCTTTTTCGTGCGCGACAACGGCGTTGGTTTTGACATGACCTATGTCAGCCGGCTTTTCGGCGTCTTTCAACGTCTCCATTCGCCGAGCGATTTTCCGGGCAGCGGCGTAGGCTTGGCCATTGTTCAGCGCGTGATCAATCGACACGGCGGGCGCGTCTGGGCTGAAGGAGCTCCCAACGCGGGAGCGACCTTTTATTTCACCTTGCCGCCAGCCAATGATTTCCCGCCTGAGAAATGCTGAGTGGCGAATGTGCATGGCCATGCTGTTGGATTTGAAGCAGCGCAAACCCGAAGCCGATGAGCGGTTGAATTTCCCGATCGCGAATCTCCTCAATTCCCTTCGCGGTAAAGCTCGAGTGACATTTCATCGGCTCCACAATGCCCGCTGCGCTTTGAGAGCCGGACACCTTCTTCCTTTTCTTGATGTCGCGAGGCAACTTGGGTTCTATGGACTTATGCTGAATCAACCGGGAGCGCACAACTCATGAGACCTGCGAATCGGCCATTGAAGGTTTTGCTGGTGGAGGACTCGGAGAGTGATGCGGCTTTGCTGGATTTGGCGCTGGATCGCGCCGGTTTTCAAGTGAACAGCACCCGGGTGGAAACCGCCGCCGGACTAAGCGCCGCCCTGGATCGTCAGAGCTGGGACGTCGTGATTGCCGACTACGTCCTGCCGGGTTTCGATGGTTTGAGCGCGCTGGCTCTGGTCAAAGCGCGCGGCCTTGATCTCCCGTTCATCATCGTCTCCGGCCACATCACGGATGACACCGCCGTCGCGGCGATGAAAGCCGGCGCGCACGACTACGTGATGAAGGATAATCTCACGCGCCTGGCCCCGGCGGTGGAGCGTGAGTTGCGCGATGCCGAAGTGCGCAATGCCAGGAAACAGATGGAGAAAAAGCTGTGGGAAGAACATTCCTTCCGCCACGCCATCGAGAATTCCATCCCGTCCGGCATCGCCGTGGTGAATCTGGAAGGCCGCCAGACCTACGTGAATCCTGCTTTTTGCAATATGGTCGGCTGGAGCGAAGCGGAGTTGACCGGAGCCAAACCGCCGTTTGCTTACTGGCCGGCGGAAGAAATGAACACGATCACAAAAGCGCTGACCCGCGTGATCGCCAATGAGACATCGGTCGAAGGCTTTGAAGCGCGGTTCCTTCGCAAGAATGGCGAACGCTTTGACGTGTTGGTCCTCGTTACGCCCTTGCGCGATCACTTTGACAACGTCAGCGGCTGGCTCAGTTCCATCACGGATATCACCCGCTTGAAGCAGGCGGAAACCGCCTTGCGCCGGTCGCACGAAGAATTGGAAACCCGCGTTCGCGAACGCACCGCCGCGCTGTCGCAGGCCAACAGTCAATTGCAGTCCGCGATGGCGGAACGGCGTCGGCTCGAACACGAGTTGCTCGAAATCACGGAGAAGGAACGCCGTCGCATCGGCCTGGATCTGCACGATGATTTGGGCCAGCAACTCTCCGGGATTGCGCTCATGGTCAAAGGATTGCAGTTGAAACTCGCCAAGCAGGGAGCGAGCGATGCCAAAGAAGCCGGCAAGATTCACAAGCTGATTCAGCGCGCGATGGATCACGCCAGCGACGTGGCTCATGATCTGGCGACTTTGGATTTTGTTCAAAAGGATTTGCCCACCGCGCTTCAGGAACTCTGCCGGCACGCCAAGAATTCGTTCAAGATCACCTGCCAGTTTGAGACCGATAACGCGATCCCCAGCCTGGACAGCAACGTTGTCCGCCAACTCTATAAAATCACGCAGGAGGCGCTCACCAACGCGATCAAGCACGGCAAAACCACGCGGGTCGGCATTGTGCTGGCGAAGGACATCGACCACCTGCAACTAACGATTCGCAGCAACGGGCTACCGTTCCCTTCCGTGGTCGGCCAGAACGCTGGGATGGGACTGCGGATCATGACCTATCGGGCGAGCCTGATTGAAGGTTCAGTGGAAATCAAACCGGGCCGACCTGAAGGAACGGTGGTGAGCTGCTCCGTGCCGCTGCCGAAAAAATGAGTCGAGCCGACGCGCCGCTCGCCGTAACGCATTCAATGCACGGGCGCAAAGATGCCAGAACTCTTTGCGTTTAAATTTTCTCCAGAGTTCATGCTTAGCGCCTGCGAAACCATGTCGCGCCGACCAGCAGCCCCGCCGCAAAGGTGACCGCCAGGAAGGAATAGGGACGGGCCCGCAGCAGTTTATCTGTGGCTCTAGCGCCCGACATCGCCTGCTGCTTCAAGCGCCGGCAGTTTTGCCGCAGTTCGGCCAGTCGGCCAGTGACTTCGTCGCGCGTTTCCGGCGACACAGTGGCGCCGATGGCTTTGGCGTAATCGTCGGCTCCGTGAATTACCCGCGAGAGGTCATCCACCAGTTTTTCCAGCGAGGCATCCTCCGAAATGAGGTCCTTGAAATAAAGTTCCATAACTGTCCTGTCTTAAAAGCAACGCTGCGTGGTTGCCGGATCAAGGATGAGACAAACTCGGAACAAAACCATGGGGTAAAGAACCTCCCGACCAAAAACTCAGCGGTGGACCGCAGCAGGCGATTCCTGCATGTGGGTCCAATAGCCGTGGATGGCCCGGGCCACTTCCACCAGCGCGTCGAAGCCCACGGGTTTTACCAGATAGGAATTGGCGCCGAGCTCGTAAGCACGCTTGATGTCCGATTCGTGATTGGAGGAAGTCAGGATGATCACCGGGAGCCGCTCCAGCATACGTTCATTGCGCAGCCAGGTCAGAACGTCGAAACCACTGAGACGCGGCATTTTCAAATCCAGCAGTACCAGTTGAGGGAAAGGATGTTTCCGGCGATCGCCGAATTCGTCGAGTCCGCGCAGATAGGCAATGGCCTGATCGCCATCATTCACCGCCTGCAGTTTGAAACTCACTCCGGCCTTTTGACAGGCGTGTTGAAACAACAGGGCGTCGTTGGGATCATCTTCGACGTGTAGGATGTTTATCTGGGAGCCCATTTCACACCGGATACAGATCACACTAGATCAGGCTTCTGATTTTGCAATCCCCTTTCCTGATGACCAGTTCAATGGCCATTCAGTCGCTGGCCGGAAGTTCGATCCAAAACCGGCTGCCCGCGCCGGGTTCAGATTCCACCCCCGCGCGACCGTTCATGCGCTCGACTCCTTTTTGCACGATGGCCAGCCCAATGCC
>JBQCEJ010000193.1:0-7094 GCA_051960355.1 Verrucomicrobiota bacterium
ACACTCGCAATTGAGCCGATGGTCAATGCCGGCTTGGCTGAAGTAAAAATTTTGAATGATGGCTGGACAGTAATAACGCGAGATGGTTCATTGTCCGCTCATTTTGAACATACGGTCCTGGTGACTGAAGGTGAGCCTGAGATATTAACATGGCCGGAGAAAGTGCCTTCAAAGTTGAAGGGGTAGTGCTTGAGGCACTGCCCAACAAGACATACCGGGTGGAATTGTCGAACGGGCACAGATTGCTGGGGTTTGTGGCGGGACGGGCAAAAGAATGGTTTGCTGCGCAGCCGGGAAACAGAGTGAAGTTGCAGATCTCGCCCTACGACTTGTCGGCAGGGCGAATCATCGTCGAAACGAAACAGATTTAAAATGAAAGTTAGAGCATCAGTAAAAAAACTTTGTGAACATTGCAAAGTTGTACGGCGCAAAGGCATCATTCGCGTCATTTGCAGCAACAAACGCCACAAGCAACGGCAAGGATAATTTATGGCACGCATCATTGGTGTAGAAGTTCCGCCGAACAAGCGTATCGATATTGCGCTTCGTTACATTTACGGCATCGGTCCCACAAACGCGGTGGATATCCTGGCTGTCGCCAAAATCGACCCCAGCACCCGGGCCAAAGACCTGACGGAAGCCCAGCTCTCGCAGATCGTTCATGCGATTCAGGACGGCAAGTATGTCATCGAAGGCGATCTTCGCCGCGAAATCGGCATGAACCTGAAACGCCTCCAAGGTATCAAATGCTACCGCGGTGTTCGCCACATGCGCGGCCTGCCGGTTCGCGGTCAACGCACCCAGACCAACGCCCGCACGCGCAAGGGGCCGCGCAAAACCGTCGGTGTTTCACGTAATCCGAACGCCAAGACTGGCATTCACTAATTTTTGTTATGGCTGAAGAAACCAAAAAGAAATCTGCCCCAAAGAAAGAGGGCAAGCCCGAAGCGGCTGCCGAGGAAACCAAAGCAGCCAAGAAAGCTCCGGCGGCTGAAGCTGCCGCGCCAGCTGCTGCTCCGAAAATTCCTGAAGCTCCGGTCGCGGCCGCCGCACCGACCGCTGCTGAGTTGCTCGCCGATGATCTGGCCGGCAAGAAAATCGTCAAGGCCAAGGGCGCCAAGAACATCTCCGTTGGCATCGCCAATATTCTGGCGACGTTCAACAACACCCAAGTGACGATTACCGATATGCACGGCAATCTGCTCGGATGGTCGAGCGCCGGTCGCGTCGGTTTCAAAGGCTCGCGCAAAAGCACTGCCTACGCTGCCCAACAGGTCGCTCAAGATGCTGCCCGCCAGGCAATGTCACACGGAATGCGGGAAGTCGAAGTTCGCGTGAAAGGTCCTGGATCCGGCCGTGAATCCGCCATTCGCGCCCTCCAGGCCATTGGTCTGGAAATCTCCACGATCAAAGACGTGACGCCGGTTCCGCACAACGGCTGCCGTCCCCGCAAGAAACGCCGCGTCTAGTAGTCACTCGTTTCCAATTTGAAATTCCAATAATTTATGGCTCGTTATACAGGTCCTCGCGTTCGCATCAGCCGCCGTTTCGGCGTTCCGATTTTCGGTCCCACGAAATATCTCGAACGCCGCAATTACGGTCCGGGTGTGCATGGTCCGAAGTCACGCCGCAAGCATACCGATTACGGTCTGGGTTTGATCGAGAAGCAGAAGCTTCGCTATTACTACGGTCTGATGGAAAAGCAGTTCCGTGGCGTGTATGAAAAGGCGCTGCGCCGCCGTGGTGTCACGGGCGAGCAGATGCTGCAGATTTTGGAAACCCGCTTGGACAACGTTGTATTTCACCTCGGTCTCGGAACGACCCGTGCGTCCGCGCGCCAGATGGTCTCCCATGGACACGTTCAGGTGAATGGTCGCAAGGTCAATGTGCCTTCCTACAGCCTGAAGGTGAATGACGTGATCACGGTCAGCAACAACAACGTCTCTCGCCAGTTGGCAACGAAGAATCTCGAAGGCTCCACCAGCCGCTCTGTGCCGGACTGGATGTCGTTGAACAAAGAAGAGTTCAAAGGCGTCGTGATGCGCATCCCGACCCGCGACGAAATCAACCCGATCGCGAACGAGCAGGCCGTCGTCGAATTTTATTCCCGCTAACCAGTAAACCGCTCCTGCTGGAGTTAATCAGCGGAGCAAAAACAATTATACGGGTTTCTCCGGCTGCGGGAATCAATCCGGAGACTCCAGATTAAAATTGTTGAAAGGATAACATGCCAGTACGTTTAGGACGTTTTGAAATGCCCAAGCGGTTGACGAAAGATGAAGCAACCGCAACTGATACTTACGCGAAGTTCATCGCGGAGCCGTTTGAAACCGGCTACGGCCACACGGTCGGTAATTCACTCCGCCGGGTGCTCCTCTCCTCTTTGGAAGGCGCCGCCATCACCTCGATCAAAGTTGATGGAGCGATGCACGAGTTCGCCACTGTCGATGGCGTCGTAGAAGACGTGACCGACATCGTTTTGAATTTGAAGAAAATTCTCTTCAAAGCACACACTCGCGAAGCTCAGACGCTTTTGCTTTCCGCCAACAAAGAAGGCGAAGTGACCGCGGCTGACATCCAGCTCAACCAGAATGTTGAATTGGTGAATCCGGGCCAGCACATCTGCACGCTCGACAAGAAGAAGAAATTTGAGATGGAGCTCGAAGTTAAAGTCGGTCGTGGCTTCTGCCCCGGCGACGAAAACAAGAAGCTCAACCAGGCGATCGGCGTCATCGCCATCGATTCGCTGTTTTCACCCGTGGTTCGCGTTCGCTATGCCGTGGAAAGCGCCCGTGTCGGTCAACGCACCGATTACGACCGGCTGATTCTGGAGATCTGGACGGATGGACGAATCACGCCCGACGACGCGTTGACCCAGGCTTCGGCCATTCTCGCGCATCATCTCGACGTGTTTGTCGGTTACGACAAGAGCGCCGTGGAATTTGAAGAAGTCGTGGATAAGCAGGACGAAGAAAAGTCCAAGCTCAAAAAGCTGCTTAACATGAGCGTGAACGAAATTGAACTGAGTGTCCGGGCCGCGAATTGCTTGAACAACGCCAACATTACGACCGTTGGACAGTTGGCCATGAAGAGCGAATCCGAAATGCTCAAGTACCGCAATTTCGGCAAGAAATCACTCAACGAAATTAAAGATAAACTCACGGCCCTTGGCCTCTCTCTCGGCATGAGCTTCGAAAACGAATTGCTCGAAGCTCCGAAGGAAGACTCCGGTCTAGTGACCCGATAATAGGAAGTATATGCGACACCTTAAGCGAACAGCCAAGTTGGGCCGCACCGGCGAACACCGGAATGCGATGCTGGCCAATCTGGTTTGCAGTCTGATCAAATACAAACGCGTCACCACCACGGTTTCCAAGGCCAAAGCCGCCCGCTCGGTAGCGGAAAAGCTCGTGACGCTTGGAAAAGAGGGCACCATTCACGCCCGCCGTCTGGTCGCCGCGCGCCTGCATCAGGAAGATGCGACGAAGATTCTCTTCAACGAAATCGCGCCCGCTCAGAAAAACCGCAACGGCGGTTATACGCGCATCGTGAAGATGCATCAGCGTCAGGGCGATGCTGCGCAGCTCGCGATTCTGGAATTCATCGACCTTCCGGCCACCGGAGAAGCTCCGGCTGAAGCCAAGCCAGAAAAAGAATCCAAGGCTGCCGAAGCCAAGGCCTGATTCGGTTTAAAAGCATAATTGCCAAGCCCGTCCGCAAGGACGGGCTTTTTGTTTGTGCGCCCCGGCCGGGCGCACACTCCGTGTTGGTCCGGTCCAATGGACGCCCACATGGAAGTGCGAGCAATAATCTTCTCTCGACCTCGGAATTGACTTCTTTGGACGATTGGGGATGATGCCGGAAATCAAAGGTGGTATCTCAAGGCAAGGCTGGATCGTTAACCGAAACAACTATGAATGAAATTTCGCCGAAGGAGGTTGAGGCGCTCTATGGCCGCATCACTCAGGAATTGAACAAAGTTATCGTCGGTCAGGACCAGATCGTTCGACTGATGCTGGCCAGTCTTTTCTCCCGAGGGCATTGCTTGCTGATTGGCGTTCCCGGATTGGCGAAGACGCTGATCGTTCGGACACTCGCCGACATTTTGAACCTGAGTTTCAAACGCATCCAGTTTACGCCAGACCTGATGCCAGCCGACATCATTGGCTCGGAAGTTCTCCAGGAACGGGAGCGCCGGCTGGACTACGAATACAAACCCGGGCCGGTTTTCGCCAATCTCGTGCTGGCAGATGAGATCAATCGCACGCCGCCCAAAACCCAGGCCGCGTTGCTTGAAGCCATGCAGGAGCACAAAGTCACGGTAGGTGGTCATTCGCGCGCTTTACCCGATCCGTTTCTGGTCGTGGCGACGCAAAATCCGATTGAGCAGGAGGGCACGTATCCCTTGCCGGAAGCGCAACTCGATCGCTTCATGTTCTCCCTATATTTGGATTATCCCGCCCGCCAGGAGGAAGTGGAAATTGTGAAGCGCACTACGTTGCAGCAAATGCCCACGCTCACGCCGACAGTCGCCGCGGAAGATTTGCTGCGTGTGCAAAAGCTCGTGCTCGCTGCGCCCGTTTCGGATCACGTCATCGAATATGCAGTGGCGCTCGCGACGGCGACGCGTCCTGGCAATGCGGCTTCTCCGCAGGTGGCCCGCGATTTCGTGGAGTGGGGCGCGGGACCTCGTGCGTCGCAATACCTGGTGCTCGGGGCCAAAGCGCTCGCGTTGCTGAAGGGAAAAATCAGTCCGGAAACGGCCGACGTTCGCGAGGTCGCAATGCCGGTGTTGCAGCATCGGGTGATCACAAATTATCGCGCCACGGGCGCGGGAAAGAAGTCCCGGGACATTGTGCAAAGCATTCTGAGCGAAGTCCGGGAGCAATCGTACTAAACCCTGAGTTGCGGGAATGAGCGATGCCAATCGAATACCGCCGGTGATTGGAAGTGTGCCACCGCGCATTGTTCAGCCACCGCCCATTCCGCTGTCCGCCAGGCGTAAGTCACCGCCCCGCCGCCGTTCGTTGTTGAGTCCGGCGGAACTGGAACGGTTCAAGAACTTGCTCGCATTCGCCCGGGCGATGGTTGAGGGCTACTTCGTCGGAAAACACAAATCACCGCATCGCGGCAACTCCGTCGAGTTCACCGACTACAAGGAATACGTGCCTGGTGATGACGTGAACCGCCTTGACTGGCGTGCTTACGGGCGTTCACGCCGGCTCTTCGTCCGGCAGTACGAAGCGGAGACCGACATGGTGGTTTATCTGCTGGTCGATGTAAGCGCTTCGATGAATTACGCAGGCACCAGCACCAGTGAGCAGTCGAAATATATTCTTGCGGCCAAGATTGCTGCGGCTCTTGCGTATCTGATGTTGCTTCAGGGGGACAAGGTCGCGATGGGTTTATTCGCCGCAAATCTGAACCGTTTTGTGCCCACCGGCGGCACGCGGCGGCATTTGCACAACCTGATCACTGAGCTGGAATTGGCGGAACCGAGTTCGACCACTGGCATTGCGCAGGCGTTGGCGGAGTGTAATTGCATCTTCAAACAACGCGGGCGTCTCGTCATCCTTTCCGATTTTTGGGATGACCAGACGAAAACTCTCGATGCTCTGAGCCGCTTTCTCCATCGCAAGTTCGAGGTGCTCCTGCTGCAAGTGGTGCATCCGCATGAACTGGATTTGCCCAGCGTCAATGCCGCTCGTTTTCAAGACATGGAAACCAATGAAGTCGTCGAAGTCGAACCGGAGGAAATCCGCGGCGCGTATCGTGAGTCGATCCGGCGGCAGATCGATTCACTGGCCCGCGAGGCGGCCAGCCGGAAGATCAGCCATGCGCTCGTGCGCTCCGATCAGCCTTACCTCGACGCCATTGAGGCGTATCTCGGCTTTCGCGGCACAAACACCATGGCCGTGCGCTGACGCTCTATGTCGTTTTTTAGTCCCAGCCTGTTCGCCATCCTGATTCCGCTGGCCGCGCTGCCGCTGGTGATCCATTTGCTGAACAAGGGATTTCCTCGTCGATTCAAATTTCCCTCCATCGAACTCATTCGTCAGACGATGGCACAACGCTCGAAGCTTCACCAATGGAGGCATTGGGTTTTGCTTGTGCTGCGGACGCTGGTTCTGCTGCTGTTGTTACTCGCTTTTCTCCAGCCCGTTTTGAAACGCGTCGGGGCCGATCCGACACACGACGGCGGACGGAATGTGCTGATTGTGTTCGATCATTCCGTGAGCATGGAATTCAAAGGAGACGGCCCGTCCTCCCGCGAACGTGCCATTCACGAAGCGAACAACCTTATCGATTCTCTTGCGCCGGAAGATTCCGTGAACATTCTCTTGCTGCAGCCAAATCCAGCCACGGCATTTGTCGCGTTTTCAAAAGATCACGGTGAAGCCAAGCGCTTTCTCGCGCGCCTCAAACCGGGCTTGGGCCGCGCCGATGTAAACCTGGCCAACAGTCAGGCCGCGCGTCTGTTGAACGCGAATGTTTTGCGACCCGAAATTTATTATGTTTCCGATTTTCAGCGGAAGAACTGGGCCAGCGCGAACTTCACAATGCTTCCGCCTGAAGCCAAACTGTTCTTCGTGGATGTTGGCTCTGGGCGTCCGGATAATCGCGCGATTCTCGACGCGCGTCTCGCTCAAACCCAAATCCTCGCGGGCGACACGGTTGCTTTGGAAGTGACGGTCGGAAATTTCAGCCGTGAAGGGTTCAACGGCCGATTGACGGTTGTCCTGGATCAAAAGTTCAGCTTCGATCAGGAGGTTGCGATCGCTCCCTGGTCGGAAGGGAAATTCACCGTGCCCATTTCGGCGGGCGGTCCCGGTCTGCATCTGTGTGAAGTGCGTTTGCCGGCCGACGGCTTGGAATACGATAACCAGTTTCGCCTGACGCTCGCGGTTCAGAACAAGGAGGAAGTGTTGATCGTCACGGACGCAGCCAACGAACAGAAGTCGGGTGCGTTTTATTTAAAAACGGCGTTGAACCCGTTTGAAAATCAGGCCGGCTCTTTGCTGCCGGTCGTGGTGGCATCGAAGGAACTCTCGGCCACGCGGCTGGCGGGTGTTCGCAAGATTTTCCTCACGCGG
>JBQCEJ010000194.1:0-6296 GCA_051960355.1 Verrucomicrobiota bacterium
CGACGGGTGCGAGCATCCGGGTTTCAGTGTCTGTATGCGCCGGAAGCGCAAGTCGTCCATCATGGCGGCGGTTCGTCCAATTCCGCCCGCAGCATGTTTTCCGTGATCATGATGCGCGAATCGGTGTCGCGTCTGCTGACCATTCACCGTGGACGGTTCGCGGCGTTCTGCTATCGAGTCACATCCGGCGTGTCGGCTATCGTGCGGCTGCCGGTCATCGTTGCTGTCAATGCGCTCAAAGCCATCGCCGGCCACCCTTGTTCACCGGCTTCACGGCGCAAATGGTTTGCCATCCTGCGCTGGAGCATTGGTCTGGAATCTTGGGGAAAGATGTCTTCCGGCGAAGGAGTCAAATTGTCATCTACGACCGACACCGTTTCCGGAAAAGAAAGGAAACCTTCATGTGTGGCATAGCCGGAAAAGTCGCTCATGATCGCGCGGAGCGGGTGTCTGAAGAGGACATCCGGCGGATGATCGCGCCGATTGCGCATCGCGGTCCGGATGGCAATGGGGTCTACCTGGATCGGAATGCGGGGCTGGGCCATTGCCGGCTTTCCATCATTGATCTGTCTGCCGGCGCGCAGCCGATGACGAATGAGGACGGCACGGTATGGATCGTCTTCAACGGCGAGATCTATAACTTCCAGGAACTTCACGATCGCCTTCAGGCCAAGGGCCACGTGTTCCGTTCACGCTGCGATACCGAGGTGATCATTCATCTCTATGAAGATCTGGGCCCCGAATGTGTGAAGGAATTGCGAGGCATGTTCGCCTTTGCGATCTGGGATACCAAGTCGCAAAGCCTCTTTGTCGCGCGCGATCGAGTGGGTATCAAGCCATTGTATTTTTGCCAAACAGATCGCGCGTTCTGGTTTGCCTCGGAACTAAAGGCTGTGATCGCCGACCCGGAGGTGAGCCGTGAAATGAATCCGCGCGCCCTGCGGATGTTTCTATCGTTCAACTATGTGCCTGGAGAAGAAACCCTTTTCCGCTCCGTGCGCAAGCTGCTTCCCGGACACTGGCTGCTCGTAAAAAATGGATGCATCACAACCCGCCAATATTGGGACCTGCAATTCACCCAAGATCGCTGGAATCAGCCTTACAACGACGCAGTCGAAGAGTTGCACCAGTTGATTGCCGGATCGGTGCGCGATCACATGATTGCGGACGTGCCCGTCGGGGTTTTGCTTAGCGGCGGCGTGGACTCATCCGCGGTTTTGAATTTCGCCGTGCAGGGCACCGGCAAGAAGGTAAAGACGTTTACCGTCGGCTTTGACGGCGATCAGGTCGTAGATGAACGTCCTTACGCGCGCCTGGCCGCTCAACGGTTTCAGACGGAGCATTTTGAGACCAGCATTTCCGCCGATGACTTTTGGAACTTCTTGCCGGCTTACGTTCGGCACATGGAGGAACCGGTTTGTGAGCCGCCCGCGGTGGCATTGTATTACGTGACCAAACTGGCCCGTGATCACGTGAAAGTTCTGCTGTCGGGGGAAGGCGGCGACGAAGCGTTCGCTGGATATCCGAATTATCCCAATATGCTGCGCCTTGAGCGTCTGCAAATGGCGTTAGGTCCCCTCGCCCGCCCGGCTGGTTTGCTGGCTGGCTTGGCAGGACGAATCTCGGGAGAGGCTCGTTTGCAACGCTATGCGGGCGCGCTCGGCCGGCCATTAGCGAGTCATTATTTCAGCCGGACCTCGAGCCCGTCGGCTTTTTTCAACCGATCAGCCGGCGCTCTGGTTCAGGAAGAATTAATCAACGGCGTGCCTCACGATTTGGCTCGCCAGCACATTGAGTCTTTGACGAGAAACGTCGCGAACGAATCGCTCCTCAACCAGATGCTTTACGTCGACAGCAAAACCTGGCTGCCAGACGATCTGCTGATCAAGGCGGACAAGATCACGATGGCCAACTCGCTGGAATTGCGCGTGCCCTTGCTGGATCACAAGATTCTGGAATTTGCCGCCTCACTGCCGGCTGACTTCAAGGTGCGGGGACGGGAAACCAAGCGAATCCTCAAATCCGCTTTCAGCAAGGTTCTGCCGGCTGAAGTTATTGAACGCAAAAAGGCCGGATTCCCAGTGCCCTATGAAAACTGGCTGAGCCGCAGACTGAAGCAACAGGTTGAAGACGTTTTGCTGTCCAGCCAAGCCATCTCGCGCGGATATTTTCAGCCACGTGCTGTTGAGCGCCTCTTGCAGGACAACGCGCGCGGCGGACGCCACGCGAAGGAAATTTTTTCCCTCATCGCCGTTGAACTCTGGCATCGGGAATTCGCGGACGCTTCTGCTTTCTCCGCAGCGCCAGAAACCTCCTCGGTTGTGGGGTTGGCGAGTGCGCGCGGGTCGGAGGCAGACCTCGCCGCCAACTGCAAAGGAATTCAATAAAATGCCCGGCACAATGACCAACGCAGGCAACCCGATTCGAGTCCTCTACAGTTTCCCGCACAAGTTGGGAGCTGACCGCATCTGTTATACCGCATGGGAACAGGTGAATGGCTTGAGGGCAGCGGGCGCGAATGTGTTGGCCTTTCCCGGCGTGCTGCACCGCCCGGTTGCTGCCGGTGTGCAGGTAAAGCCAACGCTGGCTTGGGGGAGATTGCGCGTTTCCTACAAACTCGTTGGCATGATGCGGGCATGTGCTTTGCATGATGCCATCGTTGCGAAGCGCCTTGAGAGACTCGCCGGACGCATCGACATTATCCATACCTGGGCCTTGGGCGCGCGGAAAACGCTGGAGACCGCACGGAGGCTGGGAATTCCCACCGTCTTGGAACGTCCCAACGCGCACACCCGCTTTGCTTATGAGGTGGTGCAAAAGGAATGTGAACGGATCGGAGTCCCGCTGCCGCCAGGACATGAACATGAGTACAACGAGGAGATTCTCGCCAGGGAAGAAGCGGAGTATCGACTGGCCGATGCGCTCCTGTGCCCGTCCGATTTCGTTGTGAAGACGTTTCTCGATCAGGGCTTCCAACGGGAACAACTGGTACGGCATATCTATGGCTTTGATGAAAAGCGCTTTTCCCCAGCCGTTGCACCGCGCGATCCGAAACGCGGCTTGACGATGATATCCGTGGGCGTGTGTGCCGTCCGAAAGGGCCTGCATTTTGCGTTGGAAGCATGGCTGAACTCGCCGGCGTCCAAGGACGGCACCTTTTTGATCGCGGGCGGCTTCATACCAGAATACCAAAAAAAGCTCGCTCCCCTGCTCGCGCATCCCAGCGTCAAAGTCTTGGGACATCGGACAGACGTACCTGAACTGATGCGAAACAGCGACATCCTCGTTTTACCCAGCATTGAGGAAGGATTCGGACTGGTGGTGGCCGAAGCGATGGGCAGCGGCTGCGTGCCGCTGATTTCAGATGCTTGCACCGACATCTGTAAGCACATGCAGACTGGTCTCGTTCATCCGGTAAGTGACGTTGAAACGCTCAGAGTGCAAATAACTTTGCTGCACAACGATCGCCTCTTGCTTCAAAGGCTGCGCGCCGCCTGTTTGTCGGCCATCCCAGAAATTACCTGGAGCGCAGCCGGAGAAAAACTGCTGAGCGCTTACAAGGCAGTGCTTGCGGGCAAGGTCAAAAATCACGCTTCCAGCCATGCAGCGGCGCCGCGACAACCGGCGCTGCGTTGAGGAACACGTATTTGCCGACATGACGCCGCTTGGTCTCGCATTAACCCTTACGCTTGCCGTAATGGTGTTTCGCCTGCCCCGGAGCGCAGCCGCCACCGCCTTGATTGCGGGAGTCTGTTACATCACCCAAGGCCAGTACCTCCACGTTGCCGGATTCACGTTTACTGCCATTCGGATCGTCCTGCTGGCCGGTTTCATCCGGGTGTACACACGCGGCGAGTTAAGGCAGATCAGGCGCAGTGTTGTTGATCGTGCTCTCATCTGCTACGCGCTCACCATTCTGGTCGTCTCAACCATACGCGCCGGGACCGTCGCCGAATTGGTGTATCAGGTTGGCTGCCTTTACAACATATTCCTCTCATACTTCGTTCTGCGTGCCTTACTCGTCGATCAGGAAGCAGTGATCGAGGTGCTTTCCAAGGTCGCCTATTTAATCATTCCACTCGCGTTCCTGATGTTTCAGGAGTCGGTCACGGGCCGTAATTTTTTCGCCATGTTCGGTGAAGTGGGAACGATGTATCGGGACGGTCATTACCGGAGCATGGGACCGTTTCGATCTCCCATCACCGCCGGATCGTTCGGGGCCACGTTGGCCATGTTGTATAGCGGCATGCTTTTGGCCGGAATCAGCCGACGGCGCGCTTCCGTCGGGTTGGCGGCTTCGATGTTGATTATGATCGCCGCGCGCTCCAGCGGTCCAGTATTGGGATACGCGGTTGGTCTTCTAGGCATCACCTGCTGGTGCATTCGGGGGCACATGCGAAAAATACGGTGGGGATTGGCTTTGTCGATTTTAGGTCTCCACCTGATCATGAAAGCACCCGTATGGTTTCTCCTCGGGCGCGTCAGCGACATCGTCGGCGGTGGTGGTTATCACCGCGCTTATGTGATCGACCAATTTATAAATCATTTTAGTTCGTGGTGGCTTTTGGGAACCAGCAACACCGGCGGATGGGTCGCGACGCAATTGGCCTCGGGAGGAACGGACATTACGAACCAGTTTGTGTCTGATGGCCTGAATGGTGGATTATTGGGTTTCATTCTCTCCGCGATGCTCGTCGTCCGGTGTTTTCAACAGATCGCCCGGGCCATGGAGGCGACTGAAACCGATAGTTTGGCAGCCACAAAGTTTGCGTGGGGAGTGGGCGCAACGCTGGCGGGCACCATCGCAATTCTATTTTCGGTGACGTACTTCGACCAAATGCATGTGATCTGGTACTTCCTGCTGGCGGTGATTGCGGCTTTGTCTCCTCTGATTCAAGAGAGACTCAGCCCTGAGGTTATCACCGATGAAGCCAGCGGGTGCGATGACGCTGAGGCTGCGCCGACCCTTTAGGCTGAAGATGCTTGGTCGGCATAGTACTTGCACATGAATAGCGCCTATAGTAGGTGTTAACCTGCTAAAAAAGTTATGAAATCAATTTTTACTCGGACCGGCAGCCTGTTCCAACAGTTCGCTGCATCAATACTTCCCCGATTTAGGACAGTGACCGCCCAGTGTGTAGCCATTGCCCTGTTTTTCGTCTTGGCTGAGTTCTCTGCCCGGGCGGCCACCTGGTATGTGGACAGCGCGGCGACTGGATCAAACAACGGAACCTCCTGGGCCAATGCCTGGAACTCATTTGGAAGCATCAGCGGACTTTCGGCCGGTGACACGGTCTATGTTTCCGGCGGGCCATCCGGAAATTCACGAACCTATTCCGTCTCCACAGTGACACCATTCTCCGGATCCGGCGGGAATCCAATTACCTACAAGATTGGACAGGATTCCGCCCATAACGGCACGGTGATCTTCGCCAACGGAAATCCATTTGTCAGTCGGGGCGATGTCGTCGTCAGCGGCGACGCGGGCGACGGAAACCGGCACTTTGTTTTCAGCGGCGGTGGCAGGCCCATGGATACTGGCGCCTCAAATATCCGCATCAGCTATGTGGATTGCGGAAGCCGCAACCGTGGATTCTACAACAATGGCGGATCCAAAATCGAAATCGATCATTGCTATTTCCGGAAAACCGACGGCGGAGACGATTATTTCGCGTATCTCAATCTTGGTGCCGGCGGTGGAACGTGGGACGTGAACAAGATCCACCACAACGCGGTCGAACTGATCCGCAGCCCGAGCGGTAATGGCGATGATGGAATTCAGGGATCACCCACCGGAATGAGCGTTTATAACAATTACTTCTACGGCTACCAAGCGAGCTACAGCGGCGGCCAGCATCAGGACGCCATCCAGTATCTCGCCGGGGCCTACCTTAAGATCTACAACAACACGTTCATCGACATCGCCAATTACCCCATCTTTGGCGACGCATATTACGGCGACTTCAATCATTTCTGGGTTTACAACAACGTCGTCGTTCTCGCGAGCAGCGGCTTGCAATCGACCCCAGCTCCTCAAGGGATAGCCATCGGACCCGATGGCGGCGCCTACAACAATCTCGGCCGCTGGCCGGTTCTGACAGATGTGATCATCTGCAATAACACCATTGATGGCTATGTCGGTCACTCCTCTATTTCGCTCTACAATCCCGGTTCCACGGCGGCCACTTTCGTCAATTGCGTTGTGAAAAACAACGTTACTGTGAACAGCGGTTTTAACATCAGCAGCTCGGTCAGCACCGCCAATAACGTCAACGTTTCCTCAGCCAACGCCGCCT
>JBQCEJ010000195.1:0-2908 GCA_051960355.1 Verrucomicrobiota bacterium
GGGTGCAGTTCTATGCCAATGCGGTCGAAAACCTTTCGGGTTTTGGAGAAGGGCGGACCTATCTTGGGTCCACCAACGTGACGACCGGTTCTGGCGGAAATGTGAACTTCTCAGTCGTCGTGAATGCCGCCGTCCCGCCCGGATATTTCCTCTCCGCGACGGCGACGGATCGGACGAACAGCACTTCAGAGTTCAGCGCGAACGTGCTGGTCTGGGCGCCGCCGAGTCTGAGTTTCACTTGGACCAATTCCACCGGACAATTGATCGCGAACGGTTTGGCCTGGCCGACCAACCCCGTGGGATTTTCGCTGCTGGAAGCAACCAACCTGACGCCGCCGGTTGTCTGGACTGCCGCAACCAACCTGGTCGCAACGAGTGGCGGGACGAACAGCATCCATTTCGGAAGGTCGACCGGGAACCGCTTCTATCAACTCCGGTCGCAATAAGTCGCGGCCGCCCGCTTGACTCGACGAACGCCGGCAAAGACCAGAGCGGTTGCGGCAAACACACCCAGAGCGACATCGACCGGTTCGGGAACGGCTGTGATCGACATTGAAAATCCATTCAGGGTGGAAGTGTCTCCCGGGTTCAAGTCGGCAAAGAACACAGTCCAATTGCCGCTCGGATCGGTATTGTGGAAGCTGGCGAGATCCGAATACGCGGTGAAGCTTCCGGAGAGCGTTCCGCTGCCACCCGTTGGAATGGGACTGCCTGTTCCCTCGACGAATGTAAGATTCATACCTGAACTGGTCACGGCAGGATCGGGATTGAGCAGGTAGGCGATTTTATCTCCGTGCGCCACGTACGCATACAGATCGCCGTTGTGGCCACCGCTCAAAGTGAGTGTGAAAGTGATGTCGCTGATGTTCAAACCCGTTGCACCGAAGTTGATGGAGTAGGCCACACCGGTGGGCGTGTTGTCGGGGATCACCTGGCTGCCAGAGCCGCCGCCGGTGTAAGTGAATCCGTCCAGCGTGGAAAAATCCGTCACGCTCAGCGCGGCCTGGGTCGAGCAGATCGCTGTCAGAACAAGTCCCGCCGAGAGAATGATTTTGAAGTTTTTCATGGATCGATATGGAACGTGTTTTCAGTAGCTCGGATAAACCGTCCGATAGTAACCGCTGCCGCTGCCCACCGAATCAGTGACTTCGAAGACCCCGATGCCAAAGCCCAGAGTGTTGTCAGCGGGTGCGGTGAAATTCCCCAGTTTGATCCAGTTGGGTGGAACCAGCGATGCCGTTTTCTCCACGGTGTAGCTGGTGCCGGGCATGCCCGCGAAGCGAACCACGAAATTGCCGCCCACGGTCGCCGGTCCATAGACGACATTGGGCGATGGTGCCGGGCCCGATCCGACCGTCACTGTGACAGCCATGGTCTGAGTGCCGTGGCCATCCTGGAAAGCCAGTGCGAAACTGTCGCTGCCGGAATAACCGGTGGCGGGCGTGTAGATCAGGTTTCCACTGCCATCGACTGTGGCGGTGCCGTGACTGGGCGCGGTTGCTGTGGCTGCGTAGGCGGTTGCCCGCGAACTGCTGGCGTGGTGGGAAAGTTTGAGGGCGCTGATTGTTGCCGCAGAATTCACGGGCGTGGTCAGAGCCAGGGCGGTGGTGGTGAATTCATAGACATCCAGCACACCACTGGAAGCGAGGCTGTTCGTGTCCCAGGCCAACCCGGTGAGCGCGGGCAAGTTGACGATGCTGAACCAACCGCTTCGCGATCCCGAAGTTGTGATCAAGGGAAAGCTGTCCCCGGCCGCCAGAGGATCGCCCGTCGCGGTTAAGGTCAGGGCGCCGTTGCAGGTGAGATTTTTGCTTCCGAGCGCCAGTTGACCTTGCGTCAGGGTTGCGCCGGTCTTGTTGAGATTCAAAGCCAACGTCCCGGTGCCGGGGAGGGTAAATTCGGCTGCTGTGATGGAAGACACATCCCAGGTCGCGTTCGTGGCCACGCTGATCACGGTCGAGGCGATGCTTCCACTGGCACTGAGAGCAAGCGTGCCGTTGCTGATGACGGTGGCGCCGGTATAAGAATTCGCACCTGAGAGTGTCAGCGTGCCGGCCCCAGATTTGATCAAACCGCCGCCGGTGCTGCTGATGCTGCCCGTGAAGGAAGTGTCCTGGCCGTTCGCTCCCACATTCAGTGTGTTGCCGCCAATCGCGAGATCGTCGGCTCCTTTCAGTCCGCCCAGATTATAGGTGTTGTTGCCTGCCACGGTGAAGGTGACCCGCTTGAACGCCGACGCGCTCTCGGTGTTCAGGGTGCTGTTCCATAGAGCGTTGACATGGTTCAACTGCAGCGTCGCGAGGCCCGCTCCGCTCGCGGAGGCATTCACTTTCAGCAAGGTGTCTCCCAAGAAGGTGTTCGCAGAGGAAAGTTTGAGAGTTGCGCTTCCCGTCGAAATGTTGTCCGCATCCAAGGTCAACCCACCGGCGCCGGTCACCGGTCCAAGAAAGGTGATAGTGATAGGACGGGTGGAGATCGTGCTTCCCACGGTCAAAGTATGCGTGCTCAAGTCAACGCCGCCGCTGACATTCAAGCCGTTGCCGGAGCTGTTGTCAGAGGCGATAACCGCATCCCCGCTCAAGGCCAGGCTGGCGAGAGTGGGACTGTCCGCTGCGACATAAAGAGGTGCTAACAACCCGCTGCGGGTTCCAGCGATGGTGACCTTGTTACCGGGGAGCGAAGTGCCGGGTCGGAAAGAGAGCGTTCCGCCGTCAGCCACGAAGACGTCGCCGGTTCCGAGTGCGCTGCTGCCAATGCTGTCCTTTAGAAAGAGTGTGCCTTGGGTGATCCAGGTGCCGCCGCTGTAACTGTTGAGGCGTGCTGATCCGTTGCCCAGCGTCAAAATGCCAGAACCAGATTTCACAAGAGAAGACGCGCCACTGCCGTTGTCTGAGATAATCCCGGTAAG
>JBQCEJ010000196.1:0-2285 GCA_051960355.1 Verrucomicrobiota bacterium
CGCTGGTCTCGGCTTTTGTGTGTTTGGGAGGTCCATCTATTGTTACCACGACTCGACGTCCCGGCGGTGGAATCTCTCTGGGTTCCAAAAAGAGGATGGGTGGTGTTTCGCGTCCATGCTTTTCAACCGTTCCTTGGAAACGTACTGCTTTCCGTTCCCGGATTCTAAATCGGTCCCCGGATCGAAACCAATGGGGTTTCACCCAGCCGTAGCCTCCAAGAGCCCTAATGCTCATTGCAGTGAAAGGTGGTAATGAAGAATCATGAACGCTGTGCTTCATCGCTCGCTTTACCAGATCAACACGCGGGTTTGGCTGACGGAACTGTCCCGCGCGCTCCGGCGAGTCGCGACGCTCGACGCGATTCCGGATGTTGAACTGGACCGTTTCAAGCGCATGGGATTCGACTGGCTCTGGTTTCTGAGCGTCTGGCGTACTGGCCAGGCCGGTCAAAAGGTGTCGCGCGACAATCAAGAATGGCGACGGGAGTTTCAGGAAACGCTGCCCGATCTGCGCGAGGGCGACATTGCCGGTTCGGGATTTGCCATTGAGAGCTACGAGGTGCCTCCCGAACTGGGCGGTCCCGCGGCACTGGCGCGACTGCGCCAAAGGCTTCACGAGCGCGGCCTCAAGTTGATGCTCGATTTCGTTCCCAATCACACCGCGCTGGATCATCCGTGGCTCGACAACCATCCGGAACGGTTCTTGGCGGGCACGGAGGAATTGCTGGCGCGTGAGCCACAGAATTATGTCCGGCTCAAACTCCCGTCGGGCGATCGGATTCTAGCGCATGGGCGTGACCCATATTTCCCCGGCTGGTCGGATACGCTGCAACTGGATTACAGCCATCCGTCCACGCAGGAAGCGATGCTGCGGGAACTCGAGACGATTGCCGCACAGTGCGACGGCGTGCGTTGCGACATGGCGATGCTGATTCTTCCCGACGTGTTTGAATGGACTTGGGGAAAAAGAATGGCGCCGTTCTGGCCCGTTGCGATTTCGCGCGTGCGCCAGCGGTTTCCGGACTTTTGCTTCCTGGCCGAGGTTTGCTGGGATCTTGAAGGAACGCTCCAGCAGCAGGGCTTTGATTACACTTACGACAAGCGTCTCTACGATCGCCTCCGCGAGCGTCAGGCACGGCCGGTGCGCGAGCATCTGCAAGCGACGTTGGAATATCAAAACAAGAGCGCGCGGTTCCTCGAGAATCACGATGAGCCTCGCGCTGCGGGGATTTTTGAACCCGAGGTTCACCGGGCGGCGGCGGTGATCACCTATTTGATTCCTGGCTTGCGCTTCTTTCATCAAGGTCAGCTTGAAGGCCGCAAGAAACGCATTTCACCGCATCTCGTTCGCGCACCGGAAGAATCGCCCGATCACGCCATTCAAACGTTCTATAATCAACTTCTCGCCATTTTGCGCCGGCCGATCGTGCGAAATGGCCAATGGGAATCGCTGACCTGTCACGCGGCGTGGGAGAGTAACGCGAGCTGGGAGAACTTCATCGCGCACACCTGGCAAGCCGACGGCGAACGGATCGTGGTCGTCGTGAATTACGCGCCGCATCCCAGCCAGTGCCATCTTGCCCTGCCCTTTCCGAAAATCAAAGGCCGCTCGGTTCAATTCCAGGATTTGCTCGGGCCGGCGTCTTATGTCCGCGACGGAAACGAGTTGCTGGCGCGCGGTCTGTATTTGGATCTGCAACCTTGGTCCTATCATGTGTTCAACGTTGAGATGACGCCATGAAGTGGTCTGCTTCTTGAAGTGCGCTCTCTCGGATTGCCAGAAACTCGCGTCGGTTGCCGATATCAATTCTACGGTGAAACCGTGGCGCAGGTCTGAGCCGCCTTGGCCAGCAGTTCCTGCACTTGCTCATCTGTGGTCTGCGAAAAATCTTCGTAGAACTCGCCGATCGCGTAGAAATTCTCGGGAACTCTCGCCACCACAATTTCATCGGCGAGCCCTTGGAATTCTTCGTAGCTGGAAGCGGGCGCTGTGGGAACGGCAACAATCACCCGCGCCGGTTTGTGCTGCTTGAGAGCGATGACAGCGGCGCGCATCGTGGAACCGGTGGCAATCCCATCATCCACCAAAATCACCAGTCGGCTCGCAATTTTTGTCGGTGGCCGGCTGCCGCGATAGAGCCGTTCCCGCCGGTCCAGTTCACGTTGTTCCTTCGCCGCCACGCGATCAATCACCGGGCGAGGAATGCGCAGACCGGTGACGACATCCTCGTTCAGCACGCGGATGCCACCGCTGGCAAACGCGCCCATGGCCAGATCTTCATGGC
>JBQCEJ010000197.1:0-2638 GCA_051960355.1 Verrucomicrobiota bacterium
ATCCAATGCAACGCCGCGTTCGAAAAGATCAGGTCGAATTTCTGGCTGAACCGAATCTGCCGCGCGTCCATGATTTCGAACGTCAGATTCGGCATCTGAGCGGGAGGAAAGGTTTCACGCGCAAAGCGAATCATCTCGGGCGACGCGTCGATCCCTACCACGCTGCCCCGGGAAACAGCACACGCGAGTTCGGCGGTGACTTTGCCATCGCCGCAACCCACATCCAAAATGTGTTCGCTGCCGCGCAGTGCTAGGCGGGTGATGAGTTCACGAGCCCAGGTTTGTTGCGCGGCGGAATTGGCCGCGTAATCGGCCGCGTTCCAGACCGTTTTGGTCTTGCTCTGTAAGGAAGATGAGGTCACTGAGCGCGAGTGAAATAGAGTTCGGAGCTGCGTGCGCTGAAGCAACTAGATCAGTCCTGCGGTTTCCGGGAAGCCACTGAGGATATTCATGCTCTGCACCGCTTGGCCGCTGGCGCCTTTGACGAGATTGTCTTCCGCACTCAACAGAATAAGCCGTCCCGTGCGGGGATCCAGTCGCCAGGCGATTTCGCAGACGTTGGTGCCCGCGACATTTTTGGTGTCCGGCAACGCTTTGCCTTCTAGCAGGCGGACGAACGGTTCCTCGCTGTACGATTTCGCATAGCACGCCGTGATTTGTTCCGCGAGTTTGGCCGCGCCGGCTGCGTCACTGAAATGTTCACTGGGCGCCGCGTAGATCGTCGTCAAAATGCCGCGGTTGAGCGGGATCAGATGCGGCGTGAACTGGAGCGTGATTGGCGTGTTGGCCGCGATGGAAAGTTCCTGTTCGATTTCGGAGAGGTGACGGTGTTTCGGAATGCCATAAGCGCGGGCGCTTTCGTTGCATTCCACGAATAGATAATCAATTTCGGCCTTTCGACCCGCGCCGCTCACGCCGCTGAGTGAATCCGCGATAATGCCGGTCGGCTTGATCAATCCCGCTTTCAACAGAGGAATCAGCGGCAACAGAATGCTCGTGGGATAACAACCCGGTGAGGCGATCAGCGAAGCCCGCTTGATCTGCTCGCGGTAAACCTCCGGCAGTCCGTAAACCGCTTTGCTCAACATTTCCGGCGCCGGATGATCGTGCGCATAAAATTCTTTGTAAACTGCGGCGCTCTTGACGCGAAAATCCGCGCTTAGGTCGATGACCGTGCGGTTGGCGGCAATCAGCGGGATGGCGTATTCGGCGGCGACACCGTGGGGCAGGGCGAGGAAGATGATATCAGCCTGCTTGGCCAGTTGTTCGGCGTTGGGTTCACTGAAGCGGAGTGCCTTGGCGCTCGGATGGTTTGCAAATTTGGGGAAGATCTGGGCCAGTGTTTGTCCGGCGTATTGACGGGAGGTGACGGCGACCAGTTCCGCGTGCGGATGGTTTAAAAGCAAACGCACGAGTTCTTCGCCCGAGTAGCCCGATGTGCCGACGATAGCGACCTTTTTCAGATTCATGTTCTTCTTCTATTTAAATGCAGAGATGCCGGGAGGCAGAGAAAAATATCAAATAAAAAACCCCGCTGACGTGAGCCAGCGGGGTGTTGCAAAGAGCCGTTCGATTAACGCTTGCTGAACTGGAAGCGTTTGCGAGCGCCGGGCTGGCCGTACTTCTTGCGTTCGCGCATACGCGGATCGCGAGTCAGATAGCCTTCGGCCTTGAGCGGAGCGCGGAAGCTCGGATCAGCGAGCAGGAGCGCGCGTGCGATGCCGTGCCGTGCTGCGCCAGCCTGGCCGTTCGGGCCGCCGCCGGTGACATTGACGCGCACGTCAAACTTGTCTGCCGTGCCGGTGATGGTCAAAGGCTGGGTGACAGTGCCGCGCTGGGTGTCCAACGGGAAATAGGTTTCGAACTTGCGGCCATTGACGGTGATCTTGCCAGTGCCGGAAGCGAGGCGGACGCGGGCGACGGCGGTTTTGCGCCGGCCGGTACCGAGGAATTCGTTCGTTTTCGTTGCCATAACAGGAAAGCGTTACTTCGCGATTTCAAGCGCAGCGGGTTGCTGGGCTGAATGGTTGTGCTGAGGTCCTTTGAAGACTTTGAGTTTGGTGAGCAACTGGCGGCCCAGGCGGTTCTTCGGGACCATCCCGCGAACGGCGCGATGGATGAGCATCTCAGGCTGGCGAGCGCGCAGGTCCGAAACGGAGCTGTACTTTTCGCCACCCTTCCACCCGGAGTAGGTCATATACTCCTTGGCGGTTTCTTTTTTGCCGGTGACGCGCACTTTCTCAGCGTTCACGACGACGACAAAATCGCCAGCATCGAGGTGCGGCGTGTAGACGGCCTTGTTTTTTCCGCGCAAGACATCGGCGACTTTGACCGCTAAACGGCCTAAAACCACGCCATCGGCATCAATAACATGCCACTTGCGCTGATCCAAATTCACTTTCGGCAAATGCGTTTTCATCTCAATCCAAATCAAAGGAGGGCAGAAACTAGCAAACAAGCGTGTGAAGTCAATAGAGTTTTCGGACGAATTAACCGAACGCGTTGCATCAAATTAAAAGACACCGGGGAGGATTTTGGCTGAGTGGCCGGAAGAGGTCGTTGACTCATGGGAAAAAGACACCGGAAAAAGCCGGTGCCGATGAACATGAGTCGCGAAATCAAAGAAGATCTATTGCCC
>JBQCEJ010000198.1:0-6865 GCA_051960355.1 Verrucomicrobiota bacterium
TGGCAGCTCGGGATGGCAAGCGCCCGCGAGAATCTCCATCTGCATGAAAAGCTGCGTCCGCATGCGGTCATGAGCTTGACCAGCGTGGCCTGCCTGCTGGATGCCGGGACCACTCTCCGGCGCCTCGCCACCGGCCTGGAAACCAACGATCGCGAGCCCCCCTTCGTGCCCGACGACCACCGCCAAGTCTGGGCCGACCTGAAACGAGCCTACGGCGATGAAAAACCACCGTAACCGCACGTCGTAGCCGCACGCCTTTAGGCTGCGCCCCTTCCGTAACCGCGCGCCCGTAGCCGCACGCCTTTAGGCTGCGCCCCCTTCCGTAACCGCGCCGTAGCCGCACGCCTTTAGGCTGCGTTTTTTCGATTCAGGCTGCGCCCCTCCGTTCCGATCTTCCCACCCTCCACCCCGCGCGACCTAAAGGATCGCGGCTACGAGGAATCGCGACTAAAGGATCGCGGCTACGAGGATCGGGCTACAATGGCGCGATGGCTAACGCCAATTGTTCCCACGTCTGCCCGAGAACCCCCTGATGCGGCCAATCCTGCCATCGCTCACATAAACCACGTCGAACCGGGTTTCGCAGGAGATAACGGACTTGCGCCCCGTAATCTTCATTCCGACGAATGAGATGATCGTAAAAATCCTTCTGCCAGGCAAAGACCTTGCCAGCTTTGCGCAAACGAAAGGTGGTTTTTTGTTTGAACCCTTTGAGCATGCCCAGCAAATCGCCGACCTCGGCTTGCCCCGAAACAATGAGATGCAGATGTTCCGGCATGAAAACATGGACGCCCACATGCCCACCGTATTGCGCGAAAGCTTCGGTCAAGGCGCGCGACGCCTCGACGACACAGGCCGAATCGTCGAAAAAGGGGAAACGTCCGTCCGTGTTGACAGTGAAAGCTCCGATGACATTCCCGCGATAGGCCTGTGGCGGCAGCCGATGGTTTTGTTCGCGGATAGGACCTCCCATGCGCCATTGATAAAGAATTCCCAACCCTCCTGGCAATATACAAATCCCCAAAACCCCCTCCGCCACGACGTAGCCGCACGCCTTCAGGCTGCGTTCCCTCAGTATCCGCACGCCCGTAGCCGCACGCCTTCAGGCTGCGTTCCCTTCCGTATCCGCGCCGTAGCCGCACGCCTTTAGGCTGCGTTTTTTCGATTCAGGCTGCGCCCCTCCGTTCCGATCTTCCCACACCTCACCCGGACGCGACCTAAAGGATCGCGGCTACGGGGATTGTGGCGACAGACCATCAAACTTCCGCCCCTTAGCGGTTCAATGTTGAATCGTCCGAGCAGCCGCCGTTTCCGCTTTCCCGCTTTGCATTCCTCCGCCCTCATTCGGCTTTCGATGTTGAATGTTCAATGTTGAATGTTGAGCGTTCGCCCCGTCTCTACCCCATTCCCCCTCACTCCGCCGTCTTGACCCACGCCCGCAGCACTTCAGCCACGCTCCAGGCTTGCGCAATGCAACCGCGCGGCGTGAACGGCGGTTCGGCATCGAAAATTTCGTTGATCGATCCCACGCAACCCGCATCCAGATGCGGCGCGAACCCCGCCAGAAACCGCCGGCTCCCCACCCGGTCCTCCGGATGCACCCGCACCCACGCGTCAATGAACGGGCCAATCAACCACGCCCAAACCGTCCCTTGATGGTAAGCGGCATCGCGCGCGCGCAGATCGCCAAAATATTTCGGCTTGTAATCGGGATGATCCGCGCTGAGCGAGCGCAGCCCGACCGGCGTGAGCAGCCGATCATGAACCGTTTGCAGCACGGGTTGCCAATGGGCTGGATCGAGCACCGAATGTTTCAACGAGAACGCCAGCAACTGATTGGGACGGCACGCGGGATCATCGCCCGATTCGCCGTCCACCACGTCGTAAAGATAGTTTCCCTCCGGAAACCAGAAACGTTGGTTGAACGATTCCCGGGCGCGGCGCGCGTGTTCGACATACGGTTCCGCGGCGGCGGCTCCCTGTTCCGCGCGCAACCAATCGGCCAGCAGACACAGGGCGTTGTACCAAAGTCCATTGATCTCCACCGCCTTGCCCCGACGCGGCGTCACCACCCAGCCGTCCACCTTCGCGTCCATCCAGGTGAGCTGATACCCGGGCGCGCCTTGCCGCAGCAGGCCGTCCTTCGAATCGACTCCGATGCCAAAGCGCGTGCCGTGCAGATGATGCGCCACGGCATCCACCATCTTGGGCAGAATCTGCCGCAGCGTGTCGCGATCCCCGCTGACGGTGACATACCGATCCAGCGCATGAAAGAACCAGAGGGTCGCGTCCGCCGTGTGATACAACCCTTTGTTGCCGCCTTCGGGAAAGAGATTCGGGATCAAGCCATCGCGAATGTAATGCGCAAAGGTCCGCAGAATCCAACCGGCTTCGGCGTAACGCCGGGTAGTCAGCGTCAGCCCTTCCAAACTGATCATCGTGTCCCGGCCCCAGTCGGTGAACCAATGATAACCGGCGATCACGGTGCGGATTTCATCGCCCGCGGCATGGGCGCGCGCGGCATCCTGCAGGCGTCCGACCGGATTGATGATGAACTGGTCGGCGGCCAGCACCAGGTCGGCCGCCGGCGACGCCTGCGCTTTCGGATCGGCCGTGCGAATCAATCGCGCGCGGCGCTGTTGATAAAAGTCCACCGCTTCAGCGGGATTCAGCGCTGTCAACGCATGCCAGGACTCGGTCGAAGCCACCAGAGTCGCATCCTTTTGCGGATGCAGATTGACCCCAAAAAAGCCGGGCGTCCAAAGGTTACCGCAGGCTTCGCACCCGCGATCGGCGTCCTTCTGGTAAAAGATCTCGCGCTTGCTGCCGCCGTCGTGCGTGAAGGTCACGGCTTCGCCTTGCAACACGAGCCGCAGGCGCGGCTGGAAATCGGCGGCAAAAACTTCGTAATGCTGGTCGCGAACGCTCAAGACATATTCCCGGCCCATCGGTTCGCTGACGGAATGTTCGTGCCCGCGAAAGTGCATCGAGGGCCGCAACTCCAGGCGCACCACCGGCTGGTCGCTGAGCAGACGGTACTGGAGGTGTACGGTGTTTTGTCCCTGCAACAATACCAGCGATCGCTCCAGCACGATCCCATCGACTTCATAGCGCCAGACCGGCATCTGGTTTTCCAGCCGGAACTCGGTGATGAACGCTCCCGAGTGCGCCACCGCTTCCGGACGTCCCCCTTCCTCCCCGCCGATCTGCACGCGCTGGCCGTTGCGCAGCCAGAGATATTCGGAAACGTGGTTGAGCATCACCACGCGCCCCAACGGCGCAGGCAAGGCCGCAATCAGCAATCCATGATAGCGCCACGTCACCACGCCGGCGATCGTGCCCGACGCGTAACCGCCCAGCCCGTTGGTGACGAGCCATTCCTGGCGCAGCAGATGTCCGGCGTCATCCTGTTTCAAATCGATTCGACGAATCAATTTTTCCATGCGTCACCTCATTCGTTTCTGGCCGCGCGGAGCAGCACCGCCGCGTGACCCGGCAAGCGCCAGCCACCGTCCAATTCCATCGACGGGGTCCCGCAGCCGCCGTAACGCGGATCTTCACTGGACCATTCCAGCCGCCAAACGCCGTCGTCAATGGGCGCAATCAGCGGCTCCGTGACGGAATTCAATTTCAGATCGCGCCCCAGGTTCACCAGCAACAAACGATCGTCACCGCCCTGGCCAAAAAAGCGCAGCAGGAATGCCTCGAGCCCGATCACCGCGCCATCGACGCCGCCCCGCCGCGCCCGGCTCAACTGCGGCGTTTCGCGACGCAGCTTCAGCAGGTCGCGATGGAGCAGATACATCTCGGCGTGCTCTTCCCGTTCCGCCAGGTTCAACCGGCAGCGACGAAAGGTTTCCTCCGAATCCGGATCGCTCAGGAACGTTTTGGATTCCGGACAGGCGACGGTGGGAAATTGTTCCAGGAATTTCCGGCGACCGGCGCGGACGAGTTTGGCCAGCTTGGGATTGTGATCGGCAAAGAACAGGAACGGCGCGGAGGCGGCGAACTCCTGGCCTTGAAACAGCATCGGCGTCGCCGGCCCGAGCAGCAGGAGCGCGGTCATCGCGCGGTAACGTCCGGGGCTGGTGAGTTGATGCAATCGAAAACCGCGCAGCGAGTTGGACACCTGATCGTGATTTTCGATGAAGCTGACAAACTGGCCGGGTGCCAGGTCGAGCGCCGGTGCGCCGCGCTGTTTTTTTTGCCAGGAAAACCATTGTCCTTGATACAGGTAACCGTATTTGGCGGCGGAGACGAATTCCTGCGGATACCCGTGAAAGTCCGAATAATAGGCTTCGGAGCGGCCCGTCAACGCGACGCGCGCGCTGTGATGAAAATCATCGTTCCACAATGCATCCAAGCCATACCCACCCTGCTCCGCAGTCCGCACGAGCCGCGCTTCCTGGGCTTCATTTTCCGCCACCAGATACGTCGCGCGCCCCCGGGCCGCTTCGCGAACACGCCGCTGGATCGCGGCCAGAATGTGATCCTGCGACGCGTCGAAAATCTGCTGCGTCGCATCCAGCCGCAAGCCGTCCAGATGAAATTCATCGATCCAATAGCCGGCGTTGGCGATAAAAAATTCGCGCACAGGTCCGCTGTTGGCATCGTCGTAATTGATCGCTTCACCCCATTCATTCGCATAGCGATCGGTGAAGTAGTCGGGGGCGAATTCCTTGAGAAAATTGCCGTCAGGTCCGACGTGATTATAAACGACATCCAGAATCACGCCGAGACCGAGTTCATGCGCGCGATTCACGAAGGCCCGAAACTCATCGGGCTGACCATACAACCGCGTGGGCGCAAACAGACTAACGCCATCATAACCCCAGCCGAAGCGCCCGGGAAACTCCGCCACCGGCATGACTTCTAAAAGCGTGACGCCGAGTTCGGCCAGCTCGGGAAGCTGCTCACAGGCCGAGTGCCACGTTCCCGCCGACGTGAACGTGCCGATGTGCATTTCATAGATCACCTGGCCCTCGCGCCGCACGCCTTTCCAGCGGCTGTCCGTCCACTCAAACGCGTTCGGATCCACGATCTGAGAAGGCCCGTGCGGACCGTCCGGTTGAAAGCGCGAGGCGGGATCGGGAAAAATGCCCGAGTCGAGCTGGAACTGGTAAAGCATGCCCGGTTCCGCCGCGGCCACGGTGCCGGAAAAATAGCCGTTCCGTTCGGGCTTGAGCGCGACACACAGCTCCGGTGTTTTCAGCGATCGCTCGCGTCCCAACCGCACGCTGACGGTTTTGGACCGCGGCGCCCAGACGCGAAACTGCACGCCACCGCGACTCAGCACCTCCGCTCCGATCGGCATGCGACGCGGCAAATTGGCCGCGGGTTTTGTGTCCGCGGGCTGGATTTTTCGAGTGCGGCTGGGATTCCGTCCGCTTTGGTCACGAGGCTTTTTCACCATTGTCGCCCCAATGTAAACTCTAAGCCGAGCCAAGGAACGGGGAATTCGCCCCAAGATTAACCGCGAAGCTTGGATCTGGAAGTCACCGGACCGCAGAGCATTGCTCTGCGTGTTCCCAAATCCCAACCGCGCCATCGCATCATCACTATTTCGAGATTCTTGGTGGTCAGATCCCTTCACGTAAGGGGCAAGCTCAAGGCTCGGCTTTGCGGATCTCGATACCGCGCGCTGCTGAACAGCCAATCTTCCGGCTGACGACATAGATGTGCTTTGACCGGATTCTGTTCAATGTAACGAATGGCTTTCCGGGTCTGCTCCTCGTCCCGCATATACCGATCCCAATATTCAGGCTGCCAGAACCTTCCCACACGGTTCAGTTGTTTGTTCGCGGTGACTGCGATAATGGATTTCCAATTCTGCACCAGCCTCGAAATAGAAACGCGCTCCACCCGAACCAGGACGTGAACATGATTGGGCATGATCACCCACGCAAGCATCTGAAACTGCCGACCAGCATGGTGCAGCAGCGCGTTTTGCGCGAAGGTCGCGATACCGGGATGACGCAAATGGCACTCGCCCCACCCTTTATCCAGATAGGTTTCCAACTTCCGGCGCTTCTCCCGCTCATCTTCAATCGTGAGCAGAAACTGCCATTCCCTGCGTTGCTGTTGTGGGAAAGAGTCACCAAGTCGGAACGTGATGAATTGCGTCAGGCCCGTTTCATCACGATGGGGAAGATAACCCCGCTCATGCCATCCAAGGAAACAGTCGCTCTTGGCCGGTCGAGCATCACTTTGGTTTGGGCCAGCGTCAGCCTCCATTGCAGCTGGGGGAGAGTTCCATCGGTTTTTCCCGTCAATCAACTGCCGCAGGTATTCCTGCTTCGTTCGCGGCGATTTTTCCATGGATTTCCCTCCTCGTTTATTAATCAACAATGCAAAGCGGTCAGAACGCTTTCAATTCGAAACATACCGTCTCAGAAACGGAGCACCGCACCGGACCGCAGAACATTGCCTCTGCGTGTTCCCAAATCCCAACCGATCGCGCCAACACCCCAAACCGCGCCGAGCGATGCTCCGCGCTCCTCACCCCACCGGACCGCAGAGCATTGCTCCGCGTGTTCCCAAATCCCAACCGTATCCCACCCACACCCGAACCGCGCCGAGCGATGCTCCGCGCTCCTCCACCCACCGGACCGCAAAGCATTGCTCTGCGTGTTCCAGTCTAATTCGAAAACGCCACATCAGGAACACCCGCCACCGCCGGTTCCAGGCTGAAAAATTCCTGGCTGCGGAATCCAAACATCTGAGCCACCAGCGTGCTGGGAAAGGTTTCGCACTTGTTCCGGTAATCCCGCACATTGCCATTGTAAAAACGGCGCGCGGCCTGAATCCGGTTTTCGGTGTTGATCAACTCCTGTTGCAGCTTCAAAAAATGCTGATCGGCCTTGAT
>JBQCEJ010000199.1:0-5732 GCA_051960355.1 Verrucomicrobiota bacterium
AGAGAATCAATGACGCGCAGAATCTCAGCGAAATTCCGGCCAGTACTCGCGGGATAGGTCAGGGTCAGCTTGATCTTCTTGTCGGGGCCAATGATGAACACCGAGCGCACGGTGGCTTTGTCGTCAGCGTTGGGATGAATCATGTCGTAGGCGGCGGCCACTTCGCGTTTCTCGTCAGCAATGATCGGGAAATTCATCGTGCACGCCTGCGTTTCGTTGATGTCCTTGATCCAACCCTGGTGAGACTCGAGAGGATCGACACTGATCGCAATGGCTTTGACATTGCGCTTGTCGAACTCCGCTTTGATCCTGGCCACGGCGCCGAGTTCAGTGGTGCACACCGGCGTGAAGTCTGCCGGATGTGAAAACAATACGCCCCAGGAATTGCCGAGCCATGAATGCAGTTCAATGGAGCCTTCCGTTGTTGTGGCTGAAAAGTTCGGGGCGACATCACCTAATCTTAGAGACATAATTTTTTCTTTCTTTTGTTCGTGGCTCAAAAAGGAGCGTTCTGATGAATCCTACGCGGACACTCCGCTATGATTCGAAGGGCCGCCTGATTGCGTTCGACGATGAATTCCGCCCAATATATATCGCACTGCGATATCTTATCAAGCCGGTATTCCGAAGTGCGGAATACCTATTCCCAGGACGGGTTGCGCAGCCGATAAAACTCGCGGCCGCCGGCGGGAAGGACCATGACCTGGTTCGTTCCGATGGCGAGCGAAGGTTCCTCCACTGAAGTCCAGTTCGTTGAGCCGAGACTGGAATTCTGCTCCAGCACAAATTTGCCCCAGTTCAGATACTGGTTCTGCTTCAAGAATGAACCGCCCCACGACGAAGGCCAGGACAACACCACGGCATTGGTCTTGGTGGAAGTGACCGTGAGTTTCGGTTTCAACTGCAACTCCGGCGAATACAATTCCAACTCGCGCAGCGCCGCACCGGACGCAGTGGCGCTTGGCGTTACGCAAACCTGAACGTAGCGCGCGGTGCCGCTGACCAGCCGGTCGTCAATCCTTCCCCACGCGGTGTTGGTGCTGTAAACCGTGGTCCAATTGGTATTGTCGTTGGAAAATCGAATCTGGTAACCGCGCACCTCATTCGTCTGCCACTGCAACCGGGCGCGGACAATCTGTCGCGCGCAGCCGAGGTCGGCCGTGATCCACTGCCAACCGCTCGTCGGCGGAATCCAAAAGGTCTCGGGATCGCCATCCGTGGCCTTCGAAGCCGGATGATTGGTATCCGCAATCGACGAAGCGGTGGTCAGTTTGAACAGCGCCTGATTCGCCATCCCGTTGGAAGGCACAGGCGATGACACCGTGAATGCCCCCGTCAGGCGGATGTCGCGCGATGAGGCGCCGACATAAACTTGGAAATTGCCGAGCGGCACGGTCCACTCCTGTGCCGCCACATTCCAGAACGCGAGATTTTCCCACACGAGATTGAAATCGATCCGCTGCGTTTGGCCCTGTTGCAACAACACCTTGTGAAAACCCTTCAATTGCTTGGGCGGTTCGCCCGCAGCCGCTGGAAAACCGAGATAAAGTTGAGCGACTTCCGCCCCCGCCCGCGTGCCGGTGTTTTTGACATCGAGACTCACGGTGACTTGTCCTGATGGACTCACGGCGCTCACGGTCAAGTTGCTGTAGGCGAACGTCGGGTAGGAAAGGCCGTGGCCAAAGGGAAAGAGCGGGACTTGATTCGAGGCATCATACCAGCGATAGCCGACCCGTAAGCCTTCCGAGTAACTGACGCGATGATCGATTCCAGGATATTGCGCCAGCGTGTTGGCCGGGACCTGGTTTGAAGAGACTGGAAACGTCAGGGGCAATTTTCCCGATGGATTGACATCGCCGAACAACACGGAAGCCAGCGCGCGGCCACCTTCCTGGCCGGGATACCACGCGACCACCACGGCCGCGACGTCGTTGATCCATGGCATCAGCGTGCCCGAACTTTCATATAGCACCACGATCGTCCGTGGATTCACGGCTGCGACCGCGCTGATCAATTGATCCTGATCGCCGGGCAATGACAGACTGGAGCGATCTTCGCCTTCGCCAGTTTGTTGGCCGACACAGATAATTGCGGCGTCGGATTCCCGCGCAAGTTGAACTGCTTGCGTGATAGAGCCGCTGTCGCCCTGGTGATAGTTGATCAACACGTTGGTGCCCGCGCGATTGCTGATCGCCTCCAAAGGCACATCGTAATACGAGAGATAAACCCATGCCGAACCAGTGCCGCCCCAGATCGGGTTTTCAAAGGCCGGCGTGCCGAAAACACCGAGCGCCTGGAGGTTGGTCGAATTGAGCGGCAAGCCGTTGGTGGCATTTTTCAGCAGCACCATGCTTTGCGCTGCGACATCGCGAGCCAATTGGGTATGCGCCGTGTTCGTGACACACGAATCGACCGTGTTGGTGCTCGGGTCGTCGAAGATGCCGAAGCGGAACATGGACGTAAAAATCCGGTGAACCATTTCGTCCAGTTGCGAACCAGTCACGTTTCCAAGCTGAACTTCCTGGTACAACGAATCACCGAATTTTTGGCCCTCAGCCATCTCCAAATCCAAGCCGTTATTGGCACCGCCAAACGCGGAAAATGCCGCGCCCCAGTCGCACACCGTGAAACCGCCAAAACTCCACCGCGCCTTCAACACCGTCCCAAGCTCCGGCGCTTGCGAAGCCCATTCGCCATTCACCCGATTGTAAGACGTCATCACGGAACCGAGCCCCGACAGCACGCAGGCTAGGAACGGCGTTTAATAAATCTCGTGCAGAGCCCGTTCGTCCACCTCCGCTCTCACCAGGCCGCGATCATTTTCCTGATCGTTGCAGATAAATGTCTTGGCGTTAGCGATCACTCGCTGGCTTTGGATTCCCATCACATCGGCGGCGCTGATAACGGAGTTAAGGAATGGATCTTCACCGAACGTCTCAAAATTCCTGCCGCCTTGCGGCACACGCGTCGTGTGAATCATCGGCGCAAGCAGGACATGAACGCCTTTGCCGCGCGCTTCCGCTCCGAGCACCTCGCCGTACTGTCTCGCCAACGCGACATCCCAAGTGGCGCCCAAGGCAATCGGCGCGGGCAGCGCCGTGACGTTCATAATCCCGGAATTCGCAATGCCCGCCGGACCGTCCTGAAGATGCAGTGCGGGAATTCCCAGTCGCGCGTTGTTCGTGACGTTTCCCACGTACGAACCCGGCACGCCGTGAACCATCGCAATCTTTTCCTCCAGAGTCATTTGCGCCAGAAGCAAACTGGCCCGCTGTTCCGGCAGCAGAGTCGTGTTGGTCCAGGTGGGGGTTTGTGCCTGGGCTAAACCGAGCCAAAGACTTGCGGTCACCAGAACTGCCAGCAGTTTGATGATGCTTACCCGCAGATAACATGAAGTCAGGATCATTACTTTGAGTCTCCTTGCGCGTTGCGACACCAGGGACACTTGTCCACGTGAGCACGCATCGTATTGAATTTACTCAATCTGAACAGGTGGGCGTCCACCTAACCCCAAACTACGTAATCTCTGCGCCGTTGCGATCCATGCGAGTCACACGCTCAATGTTTTCTGGCGCGGGACGGCCAATTGCTTCAACGTTTCCAACAATGAAGGCAAACGGAACGCTGAGAAATATCGCCCTGCTTTTTGTCGGAGTGCTGGTGATCTATGTGCTGGCTTATTACGGCATTGAACACCGGCGCACGCGATTGGGAGCTTGGCGAGTGACGTTCACCAACGCCGTTTCGGGCGCGCCCGCCTTGGTCATTCAGGAGCCCGCGCTCGGCATCACGAACGTTCAGATCGTCTTTCCCAACGCCGGATCTGGCCAACCATACTCGAACGCAACCGTGGTGTTCGATCAGCCGCGTGAAGTGCCTTACGCGCTGCCCTTCGGCCAATGCATTTTCATGGATACGACTTTTCTGCCGGGCACAGTGGTGCTTCAGGCTTACGGTCACGAAGTGCAATTGCTGCCGCGCGTGCTCACTCTGGACAACAAGGAACACCCATGGCAATCCGCTGAAACGCATCTTCTTTCGGCTACCAACAATTCCTCGGCGATGACAACGAACGCAACCGATCATTGATTATGAAATCTCGACTGAATGGAAAATGGGTTTTGATCACGGGCGCTTCCAGCGGCTTTGGCGCGGCGGCCGCGCAAGCTTTCGCTGCAGAAGGCGCGAAACTTCTCCTCGGCGCCCGACGAGTCGATCGACTGGAAGCGGTCGCGCAGTTGGCCCTCGCCAGCGGAGCCGACGCGGCCGAATGTCACGCGCTCGATGTGACGCAGACGAAAAGCGTCAACGCCTTTGCGGAATGGGTGCGCAAACATGCGGGCGCGGTGGACGTGCTGATCAATAACGCCGGCGGCGCTCATGGGCTGGATCTGGTTGCGACAGGCAACGACGCGGATTGGGAAACGATGTTCCAGACCAACGTGCTGGGAATTTTACGAGTGACCCGAGCCATTCTTCCACTCATGCCGCATGACGCGGGCAGCACGATCATCAATATCGGTTCCACAGCCGGCCACACGGCGTACGAAGGTGGCGCGGCTTATTGCGCGGCCAAAGCCGGTGAGTTGCAGATCACCCGCGTGTTGCGATTGGAACTGAACGGAACCGGCATCCGCGTCAGCACTGTCGATCCTGGCCTGGCCGAGACCGAGTTTTCCGTGGTGCGCTTCAAGGGCGATGCCGAGCGGGCCCGGAAAGTTTATCACGGGATGATTCCCCTCACGGCTGTGGATATTGCGGAAACGCTGGTTTGGATCGCCAGCCGTCCAGCACATGTGAACATCGATGAACTGCTTATCAAACCAACCGATCAGGCGGCGATGCACAAGATTCACCGGCGAAGCACTTGAGCGGGAACCAGGCAGAGTTAAGTTTCAATTTCCGCGATTCGCACGCCAGAGCAGCACGGCGCCCACGGCTTGGAACACAAAATTCGGCAGCCACATGAGAATGTGCGGCGCAAATTCCGGACGCGAAGTCAGCGTTTCCGCCACGATCAACAGCCCGTAATAAACCGCCACCAGCAGCAGCGCGATCACGATGCCGATGTTCGTTTCCCGCCGATGCACCCGAATTCCGAGCGGAATCCCCACGAGCGTGAATCCAAAGCAGGCAAAGGAAAAAGCCACGCGCCGATGAATCTGCACGCGGTAACTTTCGGTGATATCGCTGATCTGTTTTTTCATCGCGCGCTTCTTCGCCTGCTCCGCTGCGGGCGCGTTGGTGTTCACGGCGAGCGGCTGTCCCAGGCCTTTTTCCAAAACGCTCAATTCGTCGCGCAACTCGGAGAAAGTCATGTCGGTGATCCCGGGCTTTCCGCCGAGCGATTTCTTGGTGGAATTCAAATCCAGCTTGAAGGTGAAGTCGCCGGACATGGGCAATTCGTTCGCCACATAGATCAGCTTGGCATCCGAGAGATGCAGGAACATCCATTTGTTGGTGCGATCGTATTCCAAGCGCCCACGCGGCGCCTGCACCATCATTTCGAGATTAGTTTCATTCTTCACCTGGAAGAGATGAACGTTCTCCAGCACCTGCTTGCGGTTCTTGCCGACTACAATCGTGAATGAAGAGGATTCCCCGGCGATCGTGACGGGACGGCCTTCCGGCAATTGCAGGGTGGCCAGATTGGCTTTGAGGTCGAGCAGCAACTTCTTGAACGCGACGCGTGAACGCGGGCCAGTATCGAGGTTCACCAGCGCGCTAACGCC
>JBQCEJ010000200.1:0-4054 GCA_051960355.1 Verrucomicrobiota bacterium
CATGACGTCTTCAGGTTTCAACCCCAGATCACGCTATGTTTTGGCCGTGATCGCCGCGGGCAAGAAACGGCTAATGGTCTGCTCGGTGCAGCCATACGGGTAATCAATCAAATACGGCAACGCGTCGAGCATCGTGACCGCCAGGCTCGGCGTGACTTGAACCGCGAGCGAAGTGGAACCGGCTTTGCGCTCCCGCGGCAAGTCGAGTTTCACGGTGATGTCATTGCCGCGCGTCTTGCCGGATTTGGAAAGGAACTTCTCAATGCCGTGTTCGTGAGCAACGAATTGTTTCTCCATCGCATCCGCCAATTTTCCGGCGCGACCCGAGACTTTCAACTTCACCGGACCGGCTTGGGTGACGTGAACATACCAATCCTGGCGCGCCTCGCCATTGGCCGGAACGGAGAGCGGCGCCAGCTCCGCTTTGATTGGCTGGCCGTTTTCAAACAAGCCCGTGACGTCCAATCCTTCCGCGTCGAGCCGGGGCTGAACAGTGACCGCCTGATCCGTGTTGTTGTTGATCACGGCCGAGACGACTGCGAAATCGCCGACGACAAAGAATCGGGGCGCTTGCAGTCGCACAATCAGCGGCTGGCGCGTTCGGGTGTTCGTTTCAGACAATCCAAACTGGTTGCCGGAAGAAACCGCCCGGGCCGTGGCTTTCCAGCTCGTGGTGGAGTCGGGGTATTTTACTTTCACAGTCGCGGTGCCGTCATCGCCCGTAACCACGTTCGGCTGCCACAAAACCGTCGAGCGAAAATCCGTGCGCGCTACCACGGTGGGCTCTTCGCCGACGCCGGCCGCTTCCAGAGGCGCAAGCGCGGCTTTGAAAGCCATCGAACGATTGGCCATCGCCCCTTCCGAAACCATTCCCATGGGCGCTGAGGCTGCTGCTGGAGCGGCGTTTACGACCCATTGATCCAGGCTGTCTCCTGCCCAGACTCCCCGACCACCTTTGCTCAGCATTCGAGACTGTCCCAAAACGATGCCGCTTTCATCCTTTCCATTGAGCTGATAATTAAACATCGCTGGCTCATTGGCTTCATCGCGCAACCTCGCTTCCTTGTCCCGCTCATCGATTAACAGCTTCTCCACCTCCACCAGCTTGGCGTAGCTTTTTTGCTGAAACGTGCTTTGCGATTGCACCAGTTGATTGCGTTTGGTCCCGAAATAGAATTGCCGCGGATCGCCGGCGTAATCGCTTTGGATGTAGAACACTGATTCATCCACCAGACTGAGCGCGACTTCAGCCGAGACCGGTTTGCCTGCGTCGTTGCGCGTGGTGACGGTCAGCGTGCCTTCGTCGCGCGGCTGGTATTGAGCGCGGTCGGGATGGATCTCCACAGTGAGAAAATTCTTCGTGGGCGGAACCACGACCTGTTTGGTGTCGGCAAAAATTTGCCGGTCACTGACCAGCGTCGCGTTCAGGAAAATATTCGGCACATGCTTTTCCTCGATCGGCAATTGGATGAGCTTCACCGTGCCGTCGAGATGCAGGAGCTGATAACTGTAAAGATCCTCGCCTTCGACGCTGAACAGAATGTAGCGATCCGATGTATTGGCGACGAGCATTACGGGCGCGGGCTGGCCCACGCGGAACGTGTCCTTGTCCACGATGATCTCCACGCCGTCGTGCCGATAGCCGAGTTCACTCGTGGACGTGTTCGCCACCCAGACGGTGGTTTCGGCAGTGATCTGATTGGTGAAACTGACGTATTGCGTGGTGCGAATTTCATCATCGCTGGTCCATGCGACGCGATAATAACCCTCGCGCTCCGGCGTAAAGGTCAGTTCCGCGAGGCCGTTCGTATAAGTCTTGAGCGTGCGGGTGAGAATGTCGTCGTGCTCGTAGCCGCGGAATTTTAGCCGCCAGCCTTTTTGATCCGGTCGCTCCGGCACGGGCGGCCAGATTTTTGAAGCGGCCTGGCGGCGCTTGAGTTCGTCACCTTTGACTTCATGGCCGTCCGGCGAGAGCCAGATTTCAAACCAGAAATCGCGCGTGACCTTCACCGTGCCCGTGGTCTGAACGGGCTGTTCATTCGCATCCAGCGCTTTGAATTCAATCTGCACCTTGTCCTGCGGCCGATACAGATTGTGATCCGCGCTGGCCTTGACGTAATACCGCTGGCGCGTGGCGCGGACCGAGCCGTGGCCGACAATCTCGCGTCGCGATGAATCGGTGACGCGCGCTTCAATCTGAAACTCCAAATCCTGGCCGTTGTTGGCGGGCGTTTCGAAGGTGATCGTCGCCTTGCCGGTGGCGTCGGTCTTGAGCGTTTCGCGTTTTACAATTTGTTCGCCGCCGAAACTGCGATACCGGCCGGGCGCGGAGCTCTCCTCGTTCATATCCTGATACAGCCACGGATACGGCCGGGGCTCGGGCCACAGATGCCAGAACGGGGTCTGGCGCACAATCACCTCGACCGTCGCATTGGCAACCGGCCCGCCGAAGTAGTAATCGGCTTGAATCGTCGCCTCGACTTTTTCGCCGAGCCGAAACGCCTTGCGCCGCGTCGTCTTGTCCGGCCCTTGTTCCTCGGGCGTTTGAACGGTCACCTTGAACTCAGGCAGCTTGTATTCTTCCAATCGGAACAGGGTGGCTTCGCCAATCGCTTTGTGCCGGCCTTCGTCCCAAAACTGAACGCGATATTCGCCCAGCGGCATCTGTTCGGTCAGTTCCAACGCGCCCCACGCGCTGCCAAACATGTTCAGCGCGACCGTGTCGCTCTTCACCTTCGCGCCGCGCGCATCGGTGATTTCGAATTCAATCTTGCGGTTGGCCGGCGTGGAGTAATTGGCGCCGTCGTATTGGCGGGCGATGAATTTCCAATTCACGGTTTCCTTGGGACGATACGCGGGGCGATCGGTGAAAGCGTAAATCTTCCAAGGCTCCGACTCGCGCCGATACCAGGAACTGTTGCCGACGGCGAATGCCTGGCGATCCGACGCCACCGCGCTGGCGAAGAGTTCACGATTGTTCTCGCGCTCGCCGGTTCGCAGATCAAACACCGCGATGCCGTTCGTGTCGGCCGCCTTGCTTTGCTCGCGCACATTCCAGCGGCGACCGTCCCACCATTGTTCCCAGAGTTTCACCTGCACGTTCGAAATAGGCGAGCCGTCCAGCGCATTGCAGCAATAGAGCAGCGCCTGCTTGCCTGACGATTTCAGAACCAGCGCGGCATCGGTGACCAGGACCAGTTCGCGCTCTTTCTTGCCGCCGGCCTGAACTTCGAGAACGTAAGCGCCAATTTTCAAAGGTTCATCCAGGCGAGCGGTGGCGTTGCCCGGTTTGTATTTTCCGTCATCCTGAGTCTGGCGCGTCCAGCTCTTGATTTTTTCCAGCGCGCTGAGGTCGACCGATTTCAACCATTCACTGCGTTCCTTGCCGCTCGTCAACCGCACGTCGCGATTGAGTTCCACCGGATAAAGCGCCAACTCAATCTGCTTCACGTTGCGCCAGTTCAGGTGGTATTGAATTTCCGAGTCCGGCAGAAAAATATTCGGCACGCTGACGCTGAGCTGCGGGCCGGTAATCTCCTTGATCTGCGCCTGCGCTTGTTCCCAGTAGCGCGTTTCACCTTTGTTGAATTCCTTGACCAGCCGCCGAAACAATTCCAGCGCCTTGACGTAATCGGCTTCCTGCTTCCAACCGCCCGTGGCCAGCGGAATGGCGATGCCCTGGCCCAGCATCCACTCGGCGTAATTGTAAAGCGCGTCGTCGTACCAATCCGTGCTTTTGCCGCCCTTGAGCGCGCCCTCAAATTCCTCCGGCACGCGAGCCCGTTGCGCCCATTGGCCGCCTTGACTGCGAATCGTCATGGCAATCAGGTAATGCGCGTGAGCTTGGTCGTTCTCGGATTGGGCGATCTTCGCGGCGTTGTCGAGAATCTCCAATGGAATGTAATTTCCCCAGGAACCGTAGGTGTATTCCCTGGGCAATCGCGCCGGCTTGGCCATTTTCCAAACCATGCTGAGATAACGTTCCCGCGCCAGTTCAATGTCCCGCGCGCCCGCCCACCAATCCAGCGCCTGGCGATAATGTGGCCAGCCCGCG
>JBQCEJ010000201.1:0-6846 GCA_051960355.1 Verrucomicrobiota bacterium
AACTTCAGTGCGCTTCCAGCCAGGTGCGCCCGACGCCGGCTTCGACTTCGATTGGAACGTCCAGCGTGATGGCAGTTTTCATTTTTTCTTCCACCAAAGACAACACTTCCGCCTGCTCAGGTTGGTAGAGATCGAACACCAATTCATCGTGGACCTGAAGCAGCATTCGCGTCTTGAGTTTCCGGCGCGTCAGCTCCGCATGAATATTGATCATCGCGATTTTGATCATGTCCGCAGCGGTGCCTTGGATGGGCGCATTGATGGCGTTGCGCTCCGCTCCGGAACGAACGGTGCCGTTGGAGGAATTGATATCCCGCAGATAACGCCGTCGGCCCGTGACCGTTTCCACATAACCGTTCTTGCGCGCGAACTCGATCGTTTGATCCATGAAATTCCGAATGCCCGCAAACTGTTTGAAGTATTGCTCAATAATCTCAGCGCCTTCCTTGCGGGGAATCGCCAGGCGTTGCGCCAGTCCAAACGCCGAAATGCCATAGGCGATTCCGTAATTCACCATCTTGGCTTTGCGCCGCATCTCCGGCGTCACCTCGCTCTCCGCAACGCCGTAAACCTTGGCCGCCGTGGCGGTGTGCACATCGGCACCTGTCCTGAATGCTTCGAGCAATCCCGCCTCTCGACTGAGCGCCGCGATGATCCGCAATTCAATCTGGGAGTAATCCGCCGAGAGCAGCAGATGTTCTGAATCGCGCGGCACGAACGCCTTGCGGATTTCCTGACCGCGCTCCGTGCGGATCGGGATGTTCTGAAGATTCGGATTCTGTGAATTGAGCCGTCCGGTCGAAGTCGCCACCTGATTGTAAGTCGTGTGAATGCGGCGGGTCTTGGGCCAGATCGCCAGAGGCAACGCGTCGGCGTAGGTGGACTTGAGCTTGGAGGCCGTGCGGTATTCGAGCAGGCGCTGCACGATTGCATTCTCCGGTGCCAGGGTTTGAAGCGTCTGCTCGTCCGTTGCGTACTGGCCGGTTTTGGTTTTCTTCGGCTTCTCGCAAATCTTCAAAACCTCGAACAGCACTTCGCCCAATTGACGCGGCGAATTGAGATTGAACGTCTTGCCGGCCGACTGACAGATGCTCTTTTCCAGTTCGGTCATTTCCCTGGAAAGCTGCGCCGCAAATTCCGCCAGCGCCGGGGAATCCACATTGATGCCTTCGCGTTCCATGTCCACGAGCACGGAAATCAACGGCGCCTCGACTTCGTAGAAAACGCGTTCCTGGCCGCGCTCTTTCAGCAGCGGTGCCAGCGCCGCGCGCAATTGCAGGGCGACATCCGCCCGCTCCATCGCGCGCTCGGCGATTTTTTCCGAGGCCACATCACCCAGGCTGAGTTGCTCCGCCTGCGTTTCACTGCCGGCTTTGGCCAGGAGGCTGTAACCCAGATGGACTTCCGAAAGATAATCGAGCGTGTGACGCATGTCGGGTTCGATCAAGCTGTGGGCAACCATGGCGTCGAAGAGCTTCCCTCCAACGCAAATGCCGCGCCATTTCAGCACGGACATGTCGAACTTCAGATTGTGCCCGACCTTCTCGATGCGTTCGGATTCCAACACGCCTTTGAACTGCTCCAGCAGCGCAGCGGCGGCGGTGTCGTCGGACGGCATGGGAATGTAAAACGCGGCATGCGCTTGATAGGAAAAGGCCAGCCCTTCCAGTCGCGCGTCTTTGGCGTCGGCGCCATTGGTTTCGGCGTTGAAGCAAAACAGCTCAAGGCCACGCAACGTTTCGATCAATTGGGAAATGTCCGACGCGCGGGTCAGAATGCGGTAATCATGCGCGACCTGCGCGGCGGTTTTGAGAGTGGCGCGGTCTGGCTTGGGCTCGCGTGCTGTCGCCTCGGTTGACGTTGATTCTTCAGACGTTTCTTCAAGAGCCGTTGGTTGAGCGCCAGATGACGGCGTCCGGCTTTTCGGCGCCGCAACGGCGGTTTCATTTCCCGCTCCCGCCAGACCTCCCCTGCCCGCTTTGAAATCATCGCCGAACAGCCGCTTGCCAATGGAGTTGAACTCGAACTCGACCAGCATCGCCTTGAGCTTCTCTTCGTCCGGCGGGCGCAGTTTTAGGCCTTCCAAATCGTACGAACACGGCGCGTCACAAAGAATCGTGACGAGTTGCTTGGACAACAGCGCAATCTCCCGATTGGTTTCGAGCGATTCTTTGACGCGGCCTTTCAGGTTCGCCGTGTTCGCCAGCAGATTCTCCACGGTGCCAAACTCGGCAACCAATTTGATCGCAGTTTTCTCACCGATTCCGGGGACGCCGGGAATGTTGTCGGAGGAATCGCCCATGAGCGCGAGCACATCGATGACTTGCTCGGGCCGCTGAATGCCCCAACGCGCGGTGATTTCCGGAACGCCGAGAATTTCCACGCCATCGCCCTGACGGGACGGTTTGTAAAGAAACGTGTTGGCGTCCACGAGTTGGCCGAAATCCTTGTCTGGAGTAACCATGTAGGTCTGAAATCCTTCTTTCTCAGCGCGCCGCGCCAAAGTGCCAATGATGTCGTCAGCTTCATAGCCATCGCACTCCAACAGCGGAATGCGAAACGCTTCGAGCATGCGCCGGACATGCGGCAGCGCGGCCGAAAGATCTTCAGGCATGGATTGCCGCGTGGCTTTGTATTCGGGATAGGCGACGTGACGCGGCGTCGGGGCGTCGGTATCCAGTGCCACCGCGATGTGCGTCGGCTGCTGCTTGGCGAGGATTTCGAGAACGGTTTGGGTAAACCCGTACAGCGCAGAAGTGTTCACTCCCTGGGAGTTGAAAATCGGCCGGGCGATCAACGCGAAGTGCGCCCGGTAAACCAAAGCCATGCCGTCGAGCAAGAAAAGCTTTTTTGCCATCGCCCCAAGATAAACCGGAGAGACCGCCGATGGCGCGCAGAAAATCAGGACCAAGCCACCGAAGGAGTAATGAAGAGCGTGAGGATGCTCTAATCCCCGACCAGAAATGAGTCTCGTTACCTCATCTGCTACATGGAAAGCGTGGGAGAGAAATTTCTCACAGCGAAAAAAGTTCCTGCAAAGATCCGTCAAATCGAGTAAGAATCAGGTATCCCGTTAAATGCCGTTAACAACAAACAGCGTCATCGCCGCCGGCTCCCATGAAGTCGATGCCGGATTAAACCGCGGCACGCGAATCGGACAGCCAGACCAAAAGCAAATCGCATGAGCCAAGCACGCCCTGAAGATTCCACGATCGACAACGACCCGCTCTGGTACAAAAGCGCCATCATTTACGAAGTGCCAGTACGCGCGTTCTTTGACAGCAACGCGGATGGCATTGGTGACTTTCGCGGCTTGACGCAGAAGCTCGATTACATTCAGGACCTAGGCGTTACCGTGATCTGGCTGCTCCCATTTTATCCTTCCCCGCTCAAGGATGATGGCTATGACATCGCCGATTATTTTTCCATCAACCCGATCTACGGCACGCTGGCCGATTTCAAAGAGTTCCTGAACGAGGCGCACGCGCGCGGCCTTCGGGTCATCACGGAATTGGTTTTAAATCACACCTCCGACCAGCACAGCTGGTTTCAGAAATCACGCCGGGCCAAGCCGGGCAGCCGCGAACGCAATTTCTATGTCTGGAGCGATGCGCCGGACAAATACAAGGACGCGCGGATCATCTTCAAAGATTTCGAGCCGTCCAACTGGACCTGGGATCCAATCGCCAAGTCTTATTATTGGCACCGCTTTTATTCGCATCAACCCGATCTCAATTTCGACAACCCGGAAGTGCATCGTGAACTGCTGAAAATTTTCGAGTTCTGGTTTGATCTGGGCGTCGATGGCTTCCGGCTCGACGCCATTCCTTACCTGTACGAACGCGAAGGAACATCGTGCGAAAACCTGGCGGAGACTCACCATTACTTGAAAAACCTGCGCAAACATCTCGATCAGAAATATGACAATCGCATGTTGCTGGCCGAGGCGAACCAATGGCCGGAAGACGCGGTGGCTTACTTCGGCAAAGGGGATGAATGTCACATGGCCTTTCATTTCCCGTTGATGCCCCGCCTTTTCATGGCCGTGCGAATGGAGGATCGCGTGCCGGTGGTCGATATTCTCGATCAGACGCCGACGATTCCCGAGACGTGCCAATGGGCGTTGTTCCTGCGCAATCACGACGAACTGACGCTGGAGATGGTCACCGATGAAGAACGCGATTACATGTATCGCGTCTATGCCAGCAACTCCAAAGCACGGCTGAATCTGGGAATTCGCCGTCGGCTCGCGCCTTTGATGAACAACGATCGCAAGCGCATCGAGTTGCTGAACCTGTTGCTGCTGTCACTGCCGGGAACGCCGGTCATCTATTACGGCGACGAACTCGGGATGGGCGACAATATCTTTCTGGGTGATCGCAATGGCGTGCGCACGCCGATGCAGTGGAGCGCGGACAAGAACGCCGGCTTTTCAAGAACGAGTCCGCAGGCGCTGTTCCTGCCGATCATTCTCGATCCTGAATACCACTACGAAGCGGTGAACGTGGATGTGCAGCAGCAGAACCTGCATTCGCTGCTCTGGTGGACCAAACGCGTGCTCGCCTTGCGCAAACGCTGGAAAGTCTTCGGCACCGGCACGCTCGAATTTCTACATCCAGACAACCGCAAGGTGCTGGCGTTTCTGCGGCGTTGCGATGGCGAAACCTTGCTCGTTGTCGCCAACCTCTCGCGCTTTCCGCAACCCGTGTCGCTGGACCTGGCGGCTTTTGCAAACCATGTTCCGGTCGAACTGTTCGGGCGCACCAAGTTCCCGGTGATTCCCGCCGGACCGTACCCGCTCACGCTGAGTCCGCACGCGGCCTTCTGGTTTTCCCTGGAACCGGCAACCGGCCGACCCGAAGCGGAAGTGGCTCGACTTTGCAAACTGCTCGTCGCGGAAGAGCGCTGGCAGGAATTACTGAGCGACAAGGGCAGCGATTTCCACTTGTGCCTACCGGCTTACCTTGAGCGGCGACGCTGGTTCGTCGGCAAAGGCGAACTCAAATCCGCTCGGGTTCGAGAACTCATCCCCATCCCGCAGGATTCCGAATCGCACTTTCTGGCCTTGCTGCTGGTCGAATTCGCCCAACACGAACCCGAGGAATACATATTGCCCATCACCTTCGCGAGCGGCGCGGAAGCCGAACGCATCGAGAAGGAACATCCGCAATACATTTTGACCCGGGTGCGAATCGGAAGTTCCGGCACGCATGGGATTCTTTATGACGCCGCCGCTGACAAGCAACTCGCGCGGCAACTGTTCGAGGTGATTGCCAAGGCGCAATCCTTGACCGGCGCGCAATGCAACTTGATCGGCGTGCCGACGCCAAGTCTGGCCGCGTTCGCAAACAGCCCGGTTCCGGAAACCACGTCCATCCACGCCGAGCAGCGCAACACGCCGGTTGTGTCTGGCGATCGCTTTTTGTTCAAGCTCTGCCGGCGCATGGAAACCGGCATCAACCCCGGTTTGGAAGCCGCCCAGTTCCTGGCGGAAAAGCAGTTCCCCAATGTGCCACCGCTAGCCGGGTTTTTGGAATGGCGCCGCGAGCAGAGGGAACCGGCCATCATCGGAACTTTGAGCGGGTTCATCCCCACCGCCGAGGACGGCTGGCACTTCACACTCGACACTTTGCAGCGTTATTTCGAGCGCGTGCGCACCTTGCCCGCGAAAGCGCGCGAGGATGGCTCCAGCGTTTTGTCTTTGATCGAACTGGCGGGACGCGCGCCTTCGAATGCGACGCTGGAAATCATCGGCACCTTCTTTGAAACCGCGCGATTGCTCGGCAAGCGCACCGGCCAACTGCACCTGGCCTTGGCGTCCGATCCGGACAACAAGGACTTTGCTCCCGAGCCGTTCACGCCCTTTTACCAGCGCTCGCTTTACCAGTCATTCCGCAATCACCTGACGCATCATTTCCAGGTGCTGCAACGCGAATTGAAACAGCTTCCCGAAGCCAATCGTCCCTTGGCGGAAAAAGTTCTGGCGATGCAGGAAACATTGCTGGGACGTTTCCGAACAGTGCATCAGTCCACGCTCGACACGGTTCGAATCCGCACGCACGGCAACTATCATCTCGGCCATGTGCTGCACACGGGCAAAGATATCTTCATCCTGGATTTCGAAGGCGAACCCGGCCGCTCTTTGAGTGAACGGCGCATCAAACGCTCGCCTCTTCGCGACATCGCCGGCATGATTCGCTCGCTCGACTACGCCGCGCATGCCGCCCTGTTTCAACAGCGCGAAGCCGGTGTTCTGGACGACGAACAACTTCGCGCCGTGACGCCTTGGGCGCAGTTCTGGTCACGCTGGGTGAGTGCTTCGTTTCTCGGCTCGTACTTGTCCACCGTTCAGGAATCCAAGCTGGTGCCAAAATCGCACGCAGACATTTCCGTTCTGCTCGACGCGTTTGTGCTCGATCGGGCCCTGACCGAAATGGGCTTTGACCTCAGCAACCGGCCCAACTGGTTGCACGTTTCGCTGCAAAGCATCCTTCAACTCATGGAACGCTCGAAGGCCCAATGAATCCCGAGCGGCTGGCACGACTCCACGAACTGGCACGCGCCCACGGCGTTCAACTCTCGTATGCCGACATGCGCGGCCAGCAGCAGCCAGCCAGTCCGGAAATGTTGTCCGCCACGCTCAACTCCATGGGTGTGCCGGCCAGCGGCGACAAGGAAATCGCCGAGAGCCTCAAGCAAGCGCAAGCGCGCCGCTGGATTCAAGGCATCGAACCGGTCGTGGTCGCGTGGGATCGAAAGCCGTTCTCGATTGACGTTCGCGTGCCGACGCGGTTGCGCGGAAAAGCAATCCGCTGTGTTCTTCGACTCGAAGGCGGCCAGGAAAAA
>JBQCEJ010000202.1:0-5748 GCA_051960355.1 Verrucomicrobiota bacterium
CTGCTCGAAGGACTCGGCGGTTCCTGGGAAGCCACGGAAGCGTTGCTCACCACCGGCGGCATGCAGTGGGCCTACTCGGAAATCTTTCAGAACTATAGCGGGCAGGAAGTGGCGTGGTACCTCGACTACGCTTTGCGCCAAAGCGAACGCGTTGGGCTCTACGTTCATTACAGCGAAACGCACGACAACAATCGTCTCGCCGCGCAGCGCGCCGCGGCATCCGCACCCGGAGATTTGATCAAGCCGGATCGCGCCTGGTCCTTGCTGCGAAATCAGCTCTGCGCATTGACCAGTGTAAGCGGCGGTTTTGGTTTCACCTCTGGCGTCGAATGGCTCGCGACCGAGAAGATCCGCGTTCACGGCAGCACCGGCCTGGCTTGGGGCAATCGCGACAACATCATCGCCGAACTGGCGCAGTTGAATCGGTTGCTGGCGGAACATCCCTGCTTTTTTGATGGCGCAAAGCTGACGCGCGTGAGTCCTCCGGGTTCCGCTGTTTACGCTCTACGGCGCGAATCGGCCGCGGGTGCCGACACGGTCGTCGTGCTGGCGAATACCGATATCGAAAATCGTCAATTACTCACGCTCCGGTTCGACGATGCGAATTTGCCGATGCCGGATTTGATCTTTGATCTGCTCGGGCAAACCTTGCCCGAAATAACCAAGCCGCAGCCGGGGCAGGTGGCCATCACCTTGCCGCCGGGCGCCGTTTATTGTCTGTCGGCGACCGCGCAGCCCGTTGGATTGAGCGGTGATGCTTATCGCCGCGCACGGGCGCAATCCGCCTGGGCGATCCAAGCCATGGCGGAACAACTTCCCGCATTCGAGTTTGGCAATCTGGATTGGCGCACCTTGGCCGCGATGGTCAATGAATCGCCAGTCCAGTTCATCGGCGTGTTGCCATACCTGGATCGAGAAATGGCCGGAAAGGATTTGATTCAAGCGCTCCAAACGGCCGCAGCGGCGAATCATTTTTCGAAGGTCATTCGCTGGAATCTGCTCGATTGCCGACGCATCACGCCCGTCCCGCCGGATCACTGGTTGTTGATCGAAGATTCCAAACCGTTTCGAGCGTCGCTGCATGGCAACGGCGCGCGGCCGCGCAATGTGGAATCCATCCCCTCCGGCGTTGGCCACGTCGCCTGTTTTCCGCCGCGCGAACATCCTGGCGACGCTTCGCTGCTGCTGGAGCGCTATGCCGATTCGGATCAGCATGTGGAAGCCCGATTGCGCTTCCTCGCTGCTGGACCCGCGGCTCCTGCTTCGGAAGCGCAACTGCCCAGTGCCGATTCGATCGCACTGCTGACCAATGGCATTGGCGGGATGGCGCGACTCTGCGTCGATCTCGGACGCGTGCGCTCCAAATACGATTGCGTGCTCGGTGCCAATCTGCATCCGACTCTTCCTGTGGACCGTCACGTTTTTGCCAAGCGCATCCGTGTTTGGGTGAATGCCGATGGCTTCATTTCACCGCTCGATTTCCAAAGCTTGGTCGGGTTCCAAGGTGGACCGCCCGCTATTTGGAATTTTGTGGCCAATGCGGGCGACGGACGTACGGTTCAAATCTCGTTGCGCGCGGAAATGATCGAAGGTCAGAACACCACGGTGTTTCACTTCAGCCGACCGACAGCCGGGAACGCGAGCGGCAAGCAGTTGCCCGCCGATGCTGACGTGCGCTTGACGGTGCGAGTGGATATCGAAGACCGGAATTTTCATTCCGAAACTCAGCGCAACGGTGGATCGGAATATCATTTCGCAACGCACACGCGACCGCTCGACCTGGAAACAATGAATGCTGCCGGCATGACCGGATTTGCGTTCACGCCCGCGATTGACCGTCAACTGCGCGTCTTTGCCGACGCAGGCGAATATCATCCGGCGCCGGAATGGGGCGAGCCGATTCCGCATCCGGTTGAGCAAACGCGCGGTCAAACCGGCAGTGGCGACGCCTACAGTCCGGGTTGGTTTGAGATTCCAATGACCAAAGGAGCCGAAGCGACTCTGGTTGTGACGGCGGAGTTGGGGCAGGTGCCGAAATTGGAGTTACCACGATCCGTGGAACTGGACGGGCGCGATCCGTTCGAACAGCAGCTTCAGCGCGCAGCCAGCAGCTTTGTGGTGCGCCGAGGCGCAGGGAAGACGGTGATTGCCGGTTACCCGTGGTTTCTCGACTGGGGCCGCGATACTTTCATTTGTGCTCGCGGATTGCTGGCCGGCGGCATGGTTCAGGAGGTTCAGGACATTCTCATCACCTTCGCGCGCTTTGAAAAAGACGGCACGCTGCCGAATACCATCTTCGGCGATGACGCTTCAAACCGCGACACCTCGGATGCGCCGTTATGGTTTGGCATTGTCTGCGAAGAACTGGCGAGTGCGCAGAACAAATCAGCAGATTTGTATTCCACTGCGGTGGGTCAGGGCGGACGCACGATTCGTGATGTGCTCAAGAGCATTGCCGAAAACTACATCAAGGGAACGCCCAACGGCATTCGCATGGATGCGGATTCGGGTTTGATCTGGAGCCCGAGCCACTTCACCTGGATGGATACGAATTATCCCGCCGCCACGCCGCGCGAAGGTTATCCCATTGAACTTCAGGCGCTCTGGATTCGACTGCTCCGGCAGCTCGCCGCGATCAGTGAAAAGGTCGAAGCCAGTCGCTGGAATGAACTGGCCAGTCGCGCACTGGACTCGTTGGAAAAATATTTCTGGCTCGAAGATCGTGGTTGGTATGCCGACCTGCTCGTGGCCAAAACCGGGCAAGCGGCGGCGTCTGCCATCGCCAGCGATGCGTTGCGGAGCAATTGTCTGCTGGCGATCAGCTTGGGAATTGTCGCCGGTCCCCGCGCCAAACAATGCGTCAGTGCCGTCCAGCGTTATCTGGTAATTCCTGGCGCGTTGCGGTCATTGGCACCTTTGCCGGTTGCAACTCCGCTGCCGGTGTATGGAAACTACGGTGGTTTGTTGAACACGCCGACGGAACCTTATTGGGGTCAGTACGAGGGTGACGAAGATACGCGGCGCAAACCGGCGTATCACAACGGCACCGCTTGGACGTGGACTTTTCCGGTATTCTGCGAAGCGCTTGTTCGCGCCTGGGAGGATGCTCCCGAGGCGATCGCCGCAGCGCGCGCCTATCTGGGCAGCATGGATCGGATCATGCGGGAAGGTTGCATCGGCCAAATTCCCGAAGTTCTCGACGGTGACGCGCCGCACACGCAGCGCGGTTGTGACGCTCAAGCTTGGGGAGCCACGGAAGCGCTGCGCGTCTGGAAACAGCTCCAGCGGCGCGATAAATGAGCGTTTAAGGCTCGAAGTGGAACGTGAGCGGAACTTCTCTACGGCTGGCTGGTGATCTTCGACCAGTCCATGTCGAGAGACGCGGCGTAGATCGCAAACGCTTTTTCGTTTTGGATCAGCGCGGCGCGAACCACGCTGGAATCATCGGCGCGGCCGAGGCTGAGCACGGCGTCGGGAATGATGCCGACTTTCTTGTGCGCATAAATCAGAGCGAAGGCTGCTTGCGCAATGGCTGAGTAGGGAAGTTCCTTGTAGGCGCCCTCGGAGGAGTCCTCGACGGCATTGGCCAGAAAATCCAGCTGTGCGCCGAGGTGCGGGAACAGCGGTTCGTAGATCTGCGTGAATTCCAACTTCCACTGAGGCAAGGCCCGCACGAGTTTCTCCACAACAGCCGGAGTGATGGAGTTGGACCCGCGATTCACAAATTCTGCAATTTCAGCCATGGGCGGAATTTATCGCAACGAAAATCAATGGCAAGATTGTTTGGCTGGCGTGTCCAGCCCAATGGAATCAACCCATTCTTTTTTCCTTTGTTCTCAGGTAAAATCCGGCAGATGCTTGGCACTTTGAAAGCCAGCGTGTCATGAGTGAGTTGTTCAAGTCTCTTCGCATTGTGTTCCTGTGCGGCGTGTTTTCTTTGCGTCTGGTGGCCAGCGCAACGAGTTATTACGTGGACAGTGATTCAGGCGGCGACGGCCGGACTGGCACCTCTCCGGAGCAAGCTTGGAAGACCCTTCAACCGGTAAACCAAACGACCTTTCAACCGGGCGACCGGATTTTTTTCAAAGGCGGAACGCATTATCTGGGTCAATTGAAACCGCGTGGTTCCGGAGCGGTGGTCGCTGGAAAGATTGTTCCGATCGTGATCAGCAGTTATGGCGAAGGCGCTCGGCCGCGAATCGACGCGGAGGGCAGGTTCAAGGACGCCGTGTTGCTGCGGAATGTGGAGTTCTGGGAGATTCAGAATCTGGAAATCACCAATCACGGAGCGCGGCGTGAACCGTGGCGAACTGGCGTGCGAATCCTCAGCGATGGCTTTGGCAAGATGCGCCACATTTATTTGCGCAATCTGTTGGTTCACGACGTGAATGGCGATCTCAGCAAAGAGCAGGAAGGTTGCGGGATTTATTTCGAGAGTCGGGGCGGCAGGCAATCCCATTTTGACGATCTGCTGATTGAGAATTGTCATCTGCTGCGCACGGACCGAAACGGCATTTGCCAGCTGGGTTCCAGCGCGCGCAGTCTGCGGGTTGTCATTCGCGGCAATATGCTCGAAGACATCGGGGGCGATGGAATCAAAATCTGGGGCAGCAACGGCGCGCTGGTGGAGCACAACGTCATTCGCGGCGGGCGGATGCGATGTGATGATTACGCGGCCGGCATCTGGCCGTTCGCCTCGGACGATACGATTGTTCAGTTCAACGATGTTTCCGGGATGAAAGGAACCAAAGACGGGCAGGGTTTCGACGCAGATTACAACTGTCGCCGTTCGCTGTTTCAATACAACTACAGCCATGACAATGAAGGTGGATTCTTCCTGATCTGCGCGCCGGGCAACGCTTACAACGAAGACACGGTGATCCGCTACAACATCAGCCAGAACGATGGAATCGACAGCGCGCGTGTCTTCCATTTCGGCGGCCGAGCCAAGAGCACGCAGATCTACAACAACACGGTTTACGTTGGCCCGAAGCAACACCTGCCACTCGTGCTGTTCACGGAATGGGAGAATGGCAATGCGGAGGAAACCCGCTTCTACAACAACATTTTTTATGTCGAAGGACAGGTCACGTATGACTTGGGAAAAAGCCGCGACACGGTTTTCGAAAACAACGTTTTCTGCGGGACGCACGTCACGCCGCCTTTGGATCGGAAGGGGATCACGAATTGTCCGCCGCTCCTGAATCCGGGAGCGGCTGCGAGCGGTTTTGAATCCTTGAGTGCCTATCGGTTCCGCAGCGAGGCCGCCTTTCCTCGTGGCAAGTGGATTCCCAACAACGGCGGGCGGGACATTCTGGGCAAACCCGTTTCTCCAAGCGCACCGCCGCGAGTTGGTGCCATCAAGTAGCGGCGATTACCGCTTGCGACGTTTGGCCGGACCGAAGTAGTAGCCGCCGCGCACGCGCGCTCCGGTGACTCGGCGATCGAAACCTTTCGGCTGTCCGGGTTTTTCTTCCTCGAACAACGCCGTGTAGGTGTATTCGAAATTCTCCAGCTTCACGCGCGATATCTTCTGGCCGATAAAACGTTCGATGGACGCGACGTGTTTGGAATCTTCCGCGACCATGAGTGTGAAGGCGTCGCCCGTGGCTTCCGCGCGGCCGGTTCGGCCAATGCGATGAATATAATCTTCCGGATGATGCGGCACGTCGTAATTGATTACGTGACTGACATCGGCGATGTCGAGTCCGCGCGCGGCGATGTCGGTGGCAACCAGCACTTCGAAAC